>UQXF01000118.1 GCA_900544905.1 uncultured Clostridium sp. | reverse complement strand
TACACGCGTAAGATCGTCGGCAGCGTCAGATGTGTATAAGAGACAGGTATATATACTTTTATTCGGTAATAAAAATAGTAAGGAAATAAAAGGATGTTTTTTGAAAGAATATTCTTTTGTTCAGAACAGGAGAGGTCAGAATGGAAGCTTCAGAAAAAATAGTATTTACAAAGGGGCTCAGAATAGGTGATAAATATGCCTCCGTTCCTATCGTGCAGGGAGGAATGGGAGTAGGAATCAGTCGTTCCTCCCTTGCGGGAGCAGTTGCAAAGGAGGGTGGTGTCGGGATTATTTCTTCTGCACAGATTGGATATGACGAAGAAGGATTTGAAAAGGACCAAAATGGATGTAATCTGCTTGCAATCAGAAAGCATATACAGAAAGCAAAGGAAATTGCCGGGGGAAATGGTCTGGTGGGTATAAATGTAATGGTGGCGCTGAAGCATTACAGGGAACATATCAAAGAAGCGGTGGCAGCCGGAGCTGACCTTGTGGTTTGCGGAGCCGGGCTTCCAACGGATATTCCGGAATTTATTGATGAAAAAAGCGGAACGAAGATGGCACCGATTGTCTCTTCCCTGCGGGCTGCCAAGATTATTCTGAAAATGTGGGATAAAAAGTATCAGAGAACAGCAGACCTTATTGTGGTAGAGGGTCCCAAAGCAGGAGGTCATCTTGGATTTAACATGGAACAGCTGTCAGACATAGAACATATTGATTTTGATAAAGAGGTAAAGGATATCATCCAACATAAGAAAATTTATGAAGCCAAATATAACAAGTCCATACCTGTGGTTGTGGGTGGCGGCATTTATGACAATCAGGATATCGGGCATATTTTATCCCTGGGCGCAGACGGCGTCCAGATTGCAAGCCGTTTCGTCGCAACATATGAATGTGATGCCGCCGATGCCTACAAGCAGGCATATATCCATGCCTCTAAGGAGGACATCCAGATAGTACAAAGCCCGGTGGGGATGCCAGGACGTGCATTAAGAAATGAGTTTATCAAACAAATAGAAAAACAAAAGGAAACCATTACAAAGTGCTATAACTGTCTTGCAAAATGCAATCCTGCGGAGGTTCCCTACTGTATTACAAAAGCACTGACAGAGGCGGTAAAGGGAAATGTGGAAAACGGATTAATCTTCTGTGGCGCCAATATACACAGGATAGACAGACTTTATACAGTGCATGAACTGATACAGGAATTAATATATGGTTATTCATCCGAAAAACTGGTTGTCTGTCCCCAAAAATAAATTAAATAAAAAATGTGTGTTACAGTATACATGTTAAAACAAATAACAAAATCAATTATGTTGAGAAATATAAAGGAGGGGAAATATGTCAGATTTTAGTGTAAATACTGTAACATTGTCAAAAGAAGCTGATACCTTGAAAACATTAAAGAATGAATTGAGAGCAAAAAGAATCTCTTTAGATAGAATCAGACATTCGCTTATTTTATCAGGTGCTTCAGGAAATAGTATTAAACAAAGTTTAAATGTAGCGTCAGAAAATTTAGAAGAGCTAGTAAAAGATTTGCAGGAAACAGGCGATGTATTATCCACAATTGCTTCAAATTATGAAAAAACGGAACAGAAAATAGTTCAAGAACAAGAACAGACCAATCCTGCATTTGATGATGATGGAGCATACGGAGGGAATCAAAGTAATCCTAAAACAAAAAGTGATGAACTGGCGGATATTGTTAGAAAGTATTATCCGGATTTTACGGATGAAGAAGTGGAAAATTTTTTAATAAAATTAGAGGATGAAGGTTGTGGCTATGTAGCCATGATTAACACCATTTTTTCCCAATATGTTGGAAGAGAAGATGAGTTTGAAAAAACATTTGGATTTCCTATGTACGATAAAAATGGAGAATTAAATTATGATGCAATGGTGACAGATTTTTACGCTTCCACAGACAACCATAATAAAAAAAGCTTTTTAATGTTTAGCTGGGATGATGTGGATGAATCCGAAGATGCATCTGCTACAGATGGGCATGGTACAACAAGGGAATCACGTGAATATAGATGGGAAAAATACCTTGGAGACCACGGAATAGATGTGGATGTGAAAAATGTAGATGTTACACCGAATACTTATAATGAGATTGCTTCAAAAGGAGATTTAGTGGTTGGTGTAAGTCCGTGTATTTTATATGACAGTTCTGGAACAGAAGTACGTAATATTGATGGTGGGCATGCCATGACGGTTACAGGAATTACAGATGATGGAATGTACAGGGTATCCTCGTGGGGTAAAGAATTTTATATCAAACCGGATGATTCCGTGTATGATAGAATACTATTTCAACAGATAATTTATTAGGTTGAGGTATATTATGAAAAGAGTATTTATATTTTTTCTAATGTTAACAAGTATGATATTTGTGATGAGTGGATGTAAAAATAAGGAGGAACAGTTGGACGTGGAAGAGATTTACAGAATCGGATTAAGCAGATATTTGTTAGATACATTAAATTTGGAAGAATATGACAAGGAATTGTCAGAGAGTCAGTTAAACTATATTCCGAATGATGAAAAGAAGAAGAGTATCGCTCAAAAAAAAGATAAATTAGGGCTTACTTACATCTATCTTCGTAATGAATTGCATTTAGAGCGCCTTGCGGAAGAGGACATAGAATTACTTAAGAAAGAAACAGAAAGTATAGAAACGGGCATTCTTTCTGATGAAGCAATGAGAATGATTATTAATACATTTCCGGATGTTATTTCACAAAAACAAATAGAAAAGCCGGAAGACAAAAATGTGGAAACCATGTATGATAACAATGGTGATTGTGTAAAAGTAAATACACTGGTACTAAGAATTGGTACAAAGAGTGAATTTGATGAGAATGGTTATTATGTTGATAAAGAACATGAAGCCCAGAAGCAAAGAGCCTTAGAAGAATTTTCTAAGGAGATGGAAACAGCGTTAAATGGCAAAATAGGTGATATACCCATCCGGGTTCAGCGGGATTCTTCCCCGTTCAGTGAGTGAATATAAATCAGACAGGATTTCTTATGATTTTCTGTCTGATTTATTTTTTGTGAAATTGTCATTTTCTTTTAAACTAAACTATGTTATAATTGATACTAATCGTGTAAAGGTTCTGGTAAATGAGAACCCACATATGAAAGGAAATGTAATATGCCAGCGAATAATAAGAGACAAGACACAAAAGGGGTACAGGCAGCAAAGCGAAAACGGGTTAATCGCTTGAAGAGAATTATTGTAGCTGGTGCAGTCATTTTGCTACTAACATCTGTTATTCTGAATTTTGTTTTAGTATTTAAGGTGCTGCACCTGGAAAGTCAGATTAATCAGTTATATTCGCTGAGTCATGTACAGGTTTTACAGAATCAGCAGTGTCTGTGAAACGATGGCTAGGGATGGCTGTTTACTAAAATATTGGAGGAAAAGATGAGTTTTTTTAAAGATTTTAAAGAAGATTTTACCCAGGCAATGAATGAATTAATGCCAGATGGAAATGAAATGTATGACGAAGATGAAATCATGGAGGAGGCTTTGGAGGAACCGGAAGAGAAAGCGGTTGTGAAAAAAGCTCCGGTTAAGGAAAAAGCTCCTGCAAAAGAAAAAACGGTAAAGGAGAAACCGGTAAAAGAAAAGAAATCGGTTCGTGCAAAGAAGGAAGAGCCGGAAGCGGTAAAAGAAGAGGCAGAGATTCGTAAGGTAAGAATGTCCAGACCGCCAAAGGAAATACCGTTAAAGACAAAGATAGTGGAAAAAGAGCCGGAGGAGAACGAGCTGGATATTGCCCCGGAGGATATGTCAGAGCAGATAGATGATTTATTAGACCGGGAGTTATACAGTGATGAAGCAGAACCGGCAGCACTTCTGGATGATGATACAGAAGTAAATACCATGGACATGTCTGTAGAGGAGCTTTTAAGCCAGTTATCAGAAAAGAAACAGGAGGAAGAACCGGAAGAAGAAAACGCTGAAGAGCCGGAGGAATTATCCATAGATGATTTGTTAAGCCAGCTGGACAGTGCCGCTTCGGTGCATCCGGAAGAACTTTCCCCTATTATAGAAGAGGAGCCGCAACAGACCTCCTATACATCCAAGGCGGATTTGGGACTGGAGGCTTTATTGGACAGCATTGCAGCGAAGAACAATGTGGAACCGGCTCAGATTGAGCCACAGGCAGAGCCTGCTACAGAAGTGGCAGAGCCGGAGGAAGATGAAGCAGTAGAAGAAGAGCTTGTTGAAGAACCGGAAGATGCTGCGGAAGACATTGAGGAGCCGGAAGCTGTCATAGAGGAAGACGAGGAATTGGAAGCGGAAGCGATTGAGGAAGAAGCTGAGGAACCGGAAGACGCTGCAGAGGATGTAGAGGAGCCACAGGACAGCATGGAGGAAGCTGTGGAATCTATTCCGGAGGAAGCCGGGGAGCCGGTAGTCATGACAGAGGATGTGAAAGAGCCGGAGGAGGTCGAAGAGGCAGAAGACACTCTGGAGGAGGAATGGGAAGAAGAACCGGAAGAGGAGCCGGAGGAAATCCCTGACACCCGGATGGAAGAGGAACCGGAAGAAGAAGCGAAAACAGAAATAGAAGAAGCATTGGAGGAGAATGAAATGAGCGCAGAGAAAGATGTAATATCCATTAGCCCGGTAGAGGAAAAGCCAGAAGCTGTAACAGAGGAAGCTGTATATAATTCTGAGGATGCGGATACAGAAACAACCTATATTACCAAGGGCTCAAAATTAACAGGTGATTTGGAAACAGATGGCTCCATTGACATTATTGGAACCATTGAAGGAAGCGTGAACTGTAAGGGCAAGGTCGTTGTGGGCGGTAAAGTGGTTGGAAATATTGTTGCAGGTGAATTATATGCCAACAATGCAAGAATTGAAGGCGACATCAAGTCCTATGGAAGCGTCAAGGTTGGCGTTGGTTCTATGATAATTGGTGGAATTGAAGGAGAATCCGCTGTAATAGCAGGTGCTGTAAACGGAGATATTGATGTAAAAGGACCTGTTATCGTTGATTCCACAGCAGTAATTATGGGCAATATCAAATCCCGTTCTGTACAGATTAACAACGGAGCAGTAATCGAAGGCTTCTGTTCACAGAGTTATTCCGATATTGATGTAAAGAGCTTCTTTGCATAAAAGATATATCAGACAAAAGTTATAGGAGATTTTTATGGAAACGAATCGTATTTTATTAAAGCTCAGCGGTGAGGCATTGGCCGGAGATAAGCATCAGGGATTTGATGAAAAGACTGTATTAGAGGTGGCGCGTCAGGTAAAGGCAGTTGTGGATTCCGGCAAACAGGTTGCCATTGTGATTGGCGGAGGTAATTTCTGGAGGGGAAGAACCTCTGAAAATATGGACAGGGTAAAGGCTGACCAGATTGGAATGCTGGCAACGGTAATGAACTGCATTTATGCCGCAGATATGTTCCGGACAGTTGGACTAAAGACGAGAATCATGTCACCCTTTGTCTGTGGCAATGTGACAGAATTGTTTAATAAGGATACAGCGGTTGCAGCCCTGGAAAATTCGGAAGTAGTATTTTTTGCCGGAGGAACCGGGCACCCGTATTTTTCAACGGACATGTCTACGGTACTGATGGCAATCGAAATTTCGGCAGATGTTATTTTATCCGGAAAGGCAATTGACGGTGTCTATGACAGTGACCCGAAAACAAATCCAAATGCGAAGAAGTATGATACCATGCAGATGAAGGATATTGTAGACCAGAAGCTGGGGGTTATCGACCTGGCGTCTGCAGTGCTTGCCATGGAGAACCATATGCCGATGATGCTGTTTGGCTTAAATGAAGAGGACAGTATTATCAAGGCAATGACCGGCAGCTTCAGCGGTACTTATATTGAGGCATAGAAGCCGGCAATACTTTTGGAATGAAAATGAAATGCGAATTTAAACAAGATATATGTTAGGAGGAATCATTTATGTTAAAGCAGTTTGAGGAAAAGATGGAAAAATCTTTAGAAAGTCTGGAGAATGAATATTCCAATATTCGTGCGGGACGGGCAAACCCGAATATTCTGAATAAAATCAAGGTGGACTATTATGGCGTGCCTACACCGTTACAGCAGGTGGGCAATGTCAGTGTCCCGGAGGCGAGAACTATTGTAATCACTCCATGGGAGAGCTCCCTGTTAAAGGAGATTGAGAAGGCAATTCTCTGCTCTGATTTGGGACTTACACCAAACAATGACGGTAAGTCTGTGATTTTGAATTTTCCGGAGCTTACTGAGGAGCGCCGTAAGGATTTGGTAAAGGATATCAAGAAAAAAGGAGAAAATGCAAAGGTAGCTGTCCGCAATGTCCGCCGTGACGCCAATGATTATTTCAAGAAGCAGAATAAGGCAAATGAGATTTCTGAGGATGAGCAGAAGGATTACGAGGATAAGGTACAAAAGCTGACTGACAAATATATTGATAAGATTGAAGCTGCAATCGAGGGCAAATCAAAGGAGATTATGACTGTATAATATTGATATACAGGGCAATGATTCTATTTGGAGGCAGTATTGGAAAATATTTTAAGAGCAATAAAAGAAGAAAATTTAAATGTTCCAAAGCATGTGGCAATTATTCTGGACGGAAATGGAAGATGGGCGAAAAAACGCAATATGCCCCGGAACTATGGTCATGTCCAGGGCTCTAAAACAGTGGAGCAGATTATTGAAGACGGCTACAAAATGGGAATTGAATATATTACGGTATATGCATTTTCCACTGAGAACTGGAAACGCTCGAAGGAAGAGGTTGATGCGCTGATGAAGCTGCTGGCAAAGTATCTGCTCGACTGTATTGAGCGTTCCACAAAGAATAATATGCAGGTTCGTGTTATTGGAGATAAAACCGGACTGGATGAAAAGCTGGTGGCAAAAATAAATGAACTGGAAGAGACCACCAGGAATGCAACAGGTCTTAAGTTCACAATCGGCATTAATTATGGCGGACGTGATGAGCTGAAAAGGGCATTTATGAAACTGGCAAAAAGAGTGGAAAACGGTGAGCTGAAGCCGGAGGCGATTACGGAAGCCATGATAAATGACAGTCTGGATACGGCAGGTCTGCCGGACCCGGAGCTTTTGATACGCACCAGCGGAGAAGAGCGTTTATCGAATTTCCTGCCCTGGCAGCTGGCATATACGGAATTTTATTTTACAGATGTCTTATGGCCGGATTTTACCAAAGAGGATTTGCTTGATGCAATCCGGTATTATAATGGAAGGGAACGTCGGTTTGGCGGGGTGAAATAGTATATGAAAAATCGTTTGATTGGTGGTTTTTTTGTTGCAACCGTTACTTTGATTATCTTTTTATCAGGGGGAATTGTGACAGCAGCTCTTCTGACAGTGGTATCCTTAGTCGGTTTATATGAATTTATGAAGGTTTATTCACTGGAAAAAACACCGTTTGCTATTCTCAACTATATTGGAACGGTGGTTATCTATGCGTTGCTTTACCTGGAACAGAGCCAGTTTCTGTTTCCATTTCTCATTCTGATATTAATGCTTACGCTGTCCATTTATGTGATTTGCTTTCCGAAATATAAGGACCATGAGGTTGCAAAATCCTTTTTTGCATTTGTATATATAACAATCCTGTCTCTTATACACATCTGACGCTGCCGACGATCTTACGCGTGTAGAT
>UQXF01000117.1 GCA_900544905.1 uncultured Clostridium sp. | reverse complement strand
ACGTCGAGTCTCGTGGGCTCGGAGATGTGTATAAGAGACAGCTCTTATATCTTTTATTCAATGTCATTTTCATACCTCATTATCTTATTAAAAACTAGGCAATTGCGAAACTCAAACAAAGTAGATGTGCGCTTCGCAATTATCTATTATTTAAAACTGTATTACAGCTCCAGCTCCTCCACCTTCTTTTTCCCGGTATTCTCTATATTAGAATATACCTGTCCATCCCGGATGCGGATGATGCAATCCGCCATAGCGGCGATAGCCTCGTTGTGGGTAATAATCAGAATCGTTGTGCCAAATTGCAAATTTACCTTTTGAATAAACGAAAGAACCATTCTTGATGACTTCGAGTCCAGCGCCCCGGTAAGCTCATCACACAGCAGCAGCTTCGGATTTTTTATCATTGCTCTGGCAATTGCAACCCTCTGCTGCTGTCCACCGGATAATTCTCTTGGAAAACGGTTTTTATATTTTTCAATATCCATTGCCTGCATGACCTCTTCTATATCCAACGGCTGCTCCGCTATATCTGCCACCACTTCAATATTTTCCTTTACGGTCAAATCCGGAATCAGGTTATAGAACTGGAATACAAACCCAACATCTGCCCTGCGGTAATCCGTCAATTCTTTATTCCTAAGTCCGGAAATCTCTCTGCCATCGATTTTCAGCACCCCTTCATCCGGACTGTCCAAGCCTCCCAGCATATTTAACATCGTGCTTTTTCCTGAGCCGGACGGTCCCAGTATCACTGCTATTTTTCCTTCCTCAATACAAAGCCCGGCACCGTCCAATGCGTGCACGGCAGCCTCGCCTTGTCCATAGCTTTTACGGACATTTATCATTTCTATAAACATATTCCTTCTCCTTTCCGGTTGTTAGTCGCATCTAACCATCTATATATAAATAGCATAATATGTATATTTCTTCTACACCCAAATAACAATATAGTCCCAAATAGCATCCAGATACAACCGGGAATTATTTTGTATTTGACTTTACCGGTACTTTATTTAAAATAGAAGTAAACCTTTAGCAAATTGGTACACATATAACGGCGCATGATTAGGAACAAAGACGATTGCCATATAAACGATTGTCCCTTATAACAGACAGATATGGATAGGAGCATCTGATATGATAGAAAAAAACGAGAACAACACCAATGGTTATTATAACGCATGGAAACATATTTTTGGTATATGTAACACCCTTCCGGGTGTAACCATTGACCAGTCAGAAGAAAAAATACATGCACATTTAGAATATGAGGATAACTTTGCTGACCTGTACATGATTCCGGTATTTCCGGGAATAACGCTGATTGGAATGGATTACCGTATGCCTTACTTCCGCTACGAGACCTTTCTTCCGGTTGCCGGCTCGTCAGGCTTAAGCCCTAAAGCAGTTACGGAAATAAGAAACCGGATTTTCCATTATAAGGATATTGCCAGCATTACCAAGTTTAATTACTGCCACTGCGGCAGAACCGAGCTCCTTACCGGAAATGATGTATACGTCTATATGAAGGAGCACGAATTTGCCATTGATAAATCGTCATTAACCAACCAATGCGATTTTCCCCAGGGCTATTATCTGGGCTTTGGTTTTATCATAGACGATAATTTTTCTTCCTTAAATTCCGGCATTGCAGAAGCCTTTGATATAGATACAGACAGGCTTTGCAGCAAATATTTAAATAAAAACAACCAATTTACTTACATAACCAGCTGTAACAGTGAAACCCTTGCCCTATGTGAGCAGATTTTTCATATTTCCTGCAATTATCAAAAATCAGATATTTACAGGCTCCGGGCTCTGACGATTCAGCTGATTACCTCATATCAGTCTGCCACAGAAACCAGCCCCATTGGCACACGGACTTATTTAACAAAGTCCCAAATCTGCATTGCAAAAAATGTGGCAAAACAAATCCGTGCAGACCTTTCTTCACACACCTCCGCAAAAAAAATGGCGGCAGATTACAACACCAGTGAGACAAGCCTTAAAAACTATTTCCGGGAGGTCTATGGTGAAAATCTCTCTGCCTACCGGAACCGGCTGCGCATGGAAAAAGCGGCAGAGCTGCTTCAAGATACTTCCCTCTGTGTCTCTGCCATTGCAGAGCAGGTGGGATATTTAAGTCAAAGCAAGTTTTCTGCCGCTTTCAAAAAATATTATGAAGTTACTCCTGTGGAATTCAGAAGAAAAAGCGCATTGTCCGCGCTGGATTCGGAAAAGGCTTCCTTTTAGGAGTGCTGCCAGCTCTCCATGAAAATCGCATTCCATATGATACCGGACATTATTGAGATAAGTAATTCTATTACGTTGATGCCACAAGCAGAATCACTGCGTATCCCAGAAAACCTAAGCCCATAGGACCCGGAATTACCAATTTCCTATTTATTCTTTCTAGAATTTTATAAAGAAGCATAAATGTGATTGGATTCAGCAATACAAGTATTTTGGGTACATTAACTGCACCTGTCACAATTCCCATTATAATGCATACTGTAGTAACACCTGCAAGGCTGATTACCCCCAGTACTACAGGTATAAACAAAATCTTATCTATTGTCTCAAGGGTTCCCTCAGCCAATTCAAAATCTTGCTTCTCCATAATCTTTTTATATACCAGCGGCTTTATGCAAAAAGCCGCATGAAGAAGCAAACCGGTATACGCAGCTACACAAATTCCTATTTTTAAAATGATTTCCAAGTTTCTGTTATTTTGCCCAATTAAGGTTCCAATTGCCCACACTGACAAATAAGTTCCCGGCTGACCAAGTAAAGAAAGCAAAAATGAAAGACAGATTCTACGCTGTGACAATTTACTCCAGTTGCTGTCAATATTTTTTCTTTTACCTATCTTTCGATTATCATCTCCCATATAACCTATTAAAACATCCGAAGCCACACATAAAATGGCTCCTATCATCCCATAGACAGCTATCATTATATTCATTCCCAAACTCCTCCACCATTTCTATTTTATCTATCCGACAAACAAAAATACATACCGTACTACTTCTTTAACACAGCATACAGGTTAAGTGCAGTAACAATCCCTAAAATTACAAGAAAAATCACAGCCATAGTGGGATAAATGTCAAGAATACCTGCCATGTCATTTCTGTTTATTCTGTAAATAATATCATACAACGAAAGTACAATTGGCAAGGAACAGCATAAGTAACTTAGGATTCCAAAAATATTAAATTTTCCATTCCCTTTAATCACCGCAATGACTGCAAGAATGACAGCCGCCGGACAAAGTACAAAATCAATCAACCCCATAGCATGACTCCTTTCAAACTCTAATACCCCCATAAACCTGCCAGCAGACTTACAATACCTGCATCAATCAATCCACACAGCGGACAGATAATAACCAGCCATAATCCAAAATGATTTGGCAGTGCCAGCTTTAACAGCCAGTTCTTTAAGCTATACAGCTCGCTTCCTTCTGTTCCCGGAAGCTCCAGCTTCCGTCCCATCTTCTCCCGAAACAAGATATTCCATCCAAAAAAATCAGCCATATCAACGCAGAACATCTGAATATAGCCTGCAAGAAACAGTGCCTTGAAACCACGAATACCAAGCAAAAACGTACTGCAAATACTGAAAATCAATACCGCCGGCCACAAAATCAGAAGCATTCTGTTCTTTCGTTTATTACTGTCCTCTGGAATTTTCGGTGCAATTTTTTGAATACCGATGGGATACATTCTGGTAAATGATTGTGGGTCTAATAACGAAACCAGACACAGAGTCAGTGCAAAAATTCCTCCCATGGCAATTCCATCTAAAACTACATGCAGCCACACCATTTTCAAACCCTCCTTATCAAAAGTAAAATCTTATTGACTTAAAATATCTATTTTCTCTTCCATGGAATACACCGGTTTACCTGCCTGCAATAGGCAGCATATTGCTCTCCATACAAATCATGCAGCCATTTTTCTTCTGTATGTTTCATAAGCACCGTTAAAAACAGCCAGTATAAAAACGGCAATATACAAAGCCATACATCATTTGCAATCAAAACAGCACCTGTGCACACCATTAAAAAGGAGGTATAAATCGGATTTCTCACATAGGCATAGATACCTGTTGTAACCAGTTTATTTTTACGGATATGGTCACCTAAATCAATTTGCGCATAGACAAAAATTATAATCCCGGCAATAATCAGGGCAATTCCAAGCACAATAAATGGAAGCCTTAAGATTTCTGCATTTCCCACATGGATGATACGGAAAGCAGACAATAATATTCCAATCAGGGTAACAATGATAATAATTGCTACATAAACCGGTCCAACTCCATACTCCGGCAAATGCTCCTGCTCTTTCATAATCACAAACTCCTTTCATTTTTTGCATATCAGGCGTTTGCGCAGCTTCCTGATTCAAGATGTAAGTTGTGCATATGCCTTAATATCGTGTTAGTCGAGACTAACCATATGTCATTATAACATTTTTCAAACAAATATCAATAGAAAAAGAGAGAGCCAAACGTTATTTCTCTGCCGAACTGACAAAAGCCTTAAATATCTTCCGGCTGTTCTCATCTGTATGATAAGAAAATTCCGGATGCCATTGCACTGCCCAGATAAATTTCTTATCCGGCATATACACCCCCTCAATCAATCCATCCCTGGAAACCGCCATGACTTCCAGCTGCGAAGATAAATCCTTAATTGCCTGATGATGATAGCTGTTTACTCTTATACTCTGCGTCCCCAGCAAATCATAAAGGACGGTTCCTTCCCTGACGCACACCTCATGTACCGGAATATCATAGGGCGGTGTCTGGTGATGCTCTGTTTCCGTTTGCACCTGGACAGGAATATCCTGATAAAGGGTCCCGCCAAGTGCCACATTGAGAAGCTGTATTCCCCGGCAGATGCCGAGCAGCGGTTTATCCACATACAAAACCTCCTTAAGCAGTGCTGTCTCCATCCTGTCACGCTCCGGACTGCACTCCCCACATTGCAAAAGCTTTTCTTCCCCGTACAATCCGGGCGATACATCCTGGCCTCCCGTAAATAAAAAACCATCACAGACAGATACCATCTGCCTTATCAAATCCATATCCTCCGTCAGAGGAAGCATGACAGGAAAGCCTCCGGCTTCCATAACACCCTGCATATATCCCGGCAGCATCCAGTAGCTTTCCTTTTCATAGTCAACCAAAGGCACAATGCCAATTATACTTTTTTCCATAACCTGTTTCTCCTCTAAAAAGCATTACATCATACAAACCAGCCGTTCTTCCTTCATATCATGATAAACCATGCAGTTAAGCTCCTGTACGGAATAAATGCCAATCACTTCTTTTAATTCTTCACCTTCCGGATAAAAATCTGTCAGCCTGTTTTCCAGCTTCTGTACCAGCCCCGGATGAAATTCTATCGTCCTTTCATCATCAAACACGGCACCGTAAAGTATGCCGGCTTCTACCAAATCCTGGAAGATATGGCTTCCGTAGGAAAGCTCCGGCATATACCCTGCACGCCGTTCCGACACCTCACAGATTACATCAAATTCACTGATATCGGCAAAGGTGGTGGGCACTCCCAGCTCCGGTGAAGAAGTTCCGATTCTTCCCGGTACCATCAGCATCAAATGCTTATCTTTATTGCGGAAATACCAGTTCAATGCTCCTATGGCTCTGGCAACAGACGGTTTTGCATAATGCTCCATCTGATAGTATGCAACTGCATCCACCATGACAATGTAGTGAAGCTTTATCGCCTCGGATAATCCCATAGATGCATGTCTGCATTCCAGAATCACCTTATCCTTACGAATCTCCTTTGGAATCTCTATGCTTTCCTTGTCCTGCGCTACCTGTAACGGTCTGCACTGCAAAAGATTAATCACATAATCTCCCTCACAGGAAACATTAATCGTATATTCAATATCCACAGGATACTGATACTCCTCCTGAATCAGGGATAAAATGTCTCTCATGGACTGCATCAGCTTTTCATTTCTGACCAGTCCCTCACAGGAAATAAACAGAATGCTCCTGTGCTGTCCCCTCTCCCGGAACAGCCTTTCCGTATCATAATCATGCTCTAAAAGTACCCGTTTCATATATTCCGGCAATTCTTTTTCTACTGCGGGCAGCTCCCAGCTGTCCACAGTGCCTGCAGCAGTATCAATCAAATCTATCCTTCTTTGGGAATACTGGTGCTTCTGTTCACTGTTCACTGCCGCTGTCAACGCCGGTTTATCGAGACTGACCAGTCTTGGATAGGAGCCCTTTGCCCTGTCTACCGCTCCTGTTCCCAAACCCATTACCAGCCGGAGCATTCCCGCCTTAGGGTCAGTGGATTGCAAAAAGCGATAGGGACTGAAGGAATATCCCACCCCGGCGGCACATGGCATAAAAAAGCCTTCATAACGCGAACCCGATACCCTTTGCACCAGCAGCGACATCTGCTCGTCTCTTTCTGCCAGCCTCCTTCTCAGCCGGTAATCCAGCGCAGACCGGCTCATGGTGCTGGCATACACCGTTTTTACAGCCTCCTCAAACTCCGCAAGGCGCTCCTCCATTGTACCGGTATTGGCGCAGAATACCGATTCATATTTTCCCGCAAAGGCATTTCCAAACCCGTCCTCTAAAATGCTGCTGGAACGGACAATAATCGGATTCTGCCCATAATAATCCAGCAGCCTGCAAAACTGCTCCCTCTGATAGGAAGAAAATTTTCCTGACCGCAGACACTGGGCAAAGGTATCTGCCAGACTGAAATATTCCTCCTTTCTTCTCTGCCGGACTCTGATATCCCAGAAATCGTTATCCACGATATAGGAATAAAACACATCGGAACCGATATAATAGGAATCGTGGGGTTCTAGCTTCTCATACAAATCCGGTCTTTTGTTTTCAATCAGCTTTCGTGCTAGCAGCATGCCACACGCCTTTCCGCCAATCATTCCCGTACCCACCATCCGGTTCCGTATCTCAAAATAATCCTCCGGTTTAAAATTTGCCTTAATAAGCTTCCGCATTTTTTCATCCCTGCTGAGCATGATATTGCACATTCTGTTACAGGCATCTGTCACATCCAGCCCCTGCTGATACATTTCCGCAGTCATATTGAAAAATCTGTCCCAGCTGTCTGTATTCTGCTCATCCTTTATCAGAGGATTGCGGTTCATGAGGCTGTAAAATCTGCTGACCTGTACCCCATCAAGAACCGGGCGGAAGCTTCCCGTTTCCTTCTCATAGGAATGGGGGAGAAACATTGTATCCGAATAACGGTTCCACACCTTCAACGGTCTTACATAGACATGGGATGTATCGGAATATACATCGATAAACAGCTGTGTTGTATCCCTAATCTTTGCAATTGCCTCAAAGGAATGCTTGCCTCTTATCAGCGGAAAGAAAGCGACTGTGTTTAATTGGAATAAGAAGGGACATGTCACCTTAAAAAAATTTCCCATCATTAAGTCTGTTGACCATGCTGTCTGTAATTCTGACAGGCAGTCAAACACATAAAATGCATCCTCCCCCTCTTTTTCAATCAGATTATGTATCTCCACTGTAAAGGTCTCAAACCGGTGGGATAATTCCACCTGAACCACCCGTACCCCATCCTGTTCCTCCACTAACGGCATATGCGAAGCAAAGCGGACATAGATTATATTCCGCTTATCCTGCACTGCCTGTTTCACATAAGGCTCCAAAAATAAATGAAATTCCTCAAGGTTATTGACACGCCACACAACATTATCTCCCAGGCGTATGTTGTCCAGCGCCTTATCCAATTCCGGTATCCCCGATGAAATCCGTTCAAAAGCTGCCATATACCCACTCCTTTCCCACATCCAATATATAGACAATTGCGAAACTCATTATTTCAAAATGTGAGT
>UQXF01000116.1 GCA_900544905.1 uncultured Clostridium sp. | reverse complement strand
GTATTATACATGATAATTATTTCTCTTGTCAATAATAGTAATTATTATTATTATCGTACTTAGCATAAACTGATATTTGAATTGCAAATTTACATATTGTATATATCATGGGAATAGTTGAATAAAAAAATGAACTCTATTCATTAAAGACAGAGTTGCTGGAAATTATTTCTCTCCAACAACTTTTTTCGTCTTTAAGTCCTTGAAACACAATACTGTCCAATCAGATTCATCCAACTGTTATATTTATTCTTTTCACACACCTTTCGGCAAATTTCATTTTCCATCAATACACAGAACATCTTATCATAATCAAATGCCCAAACAGCACCATTCACATGGTTTTCCACTGCTTTCTGATCTATGTTCTTTAAACGTGTGACCATTTTTTCAATTTCTCCATTTCTCAAGTTACCGATATTTTTGCAGATAAACCGAAAGAAATTCAACGTTGCATATTCGTCATGCCAATGGAACTCTTCTGGATTATTTTTAATTTTACTGACTCGCTGCTGTTCTTTGATTATCTGATCAGCTACACCTTTCATCGAATCTTCGTATCTCATATTACTCACCTACTCTTCCTCAACGCCCAGTGACGGTTTAAATCTTTTATCCTTTGCCTGCGGTACCACGATCTCATAAAAATAAAATCCTAAATATCCAAGTGCCTGCTTCTTCATTTTATAAAAAGAAGTCCTGCCTATTCCTAACTCCTGCTGTACTTCCACATCTGTCTTATTATAATGACTGCAAAAACAGGAATGAAGGATTTCACTGAGCATCACACCATTCGGTGCATAGAACTTCACCAGTGTCATTCCACGATAGATCATATCAGACAAGCCATAAATGATCATCAGGTTATTCATTTCCCGGTGCATCTTTGGCACATTCAGCTGATTGTTATAAATGCTCAGATAACTCAATGCATATGCCATATCTTCATTGATTTTCTCCTGGCACTCCATATCCAATTCTTCCAATACAACCTGGTTTTCTAAAATCAGTTTCTGGTAGCTTGTCATCAGTTCTTTAATATCAGTATAATGTCTTTCGATTGTAACTTCCAGATAATCCTGTGCATGACTTGCCATCTGGAAGGTAATTTCTTTCATTGATTTAATTGCATAATCTCTGTCTGTCATCAGTTTCAAAATCTCCTTATCATCATCACACTAACTGGCGGTCTTTCAGACCAGTTCGCTTTCCCCATGATTTTGATGGGAAGCAATTACTTACTACAACTTGCAGAAGCGGATATCCAAAAGGCATTGTGGGAGCTGCCTTTGCTGACCGGAATCCATCTTCTTATGTAAAACCTGCAGGAATATAAAGGGAAAGTGACTATCCCTGCCGGTTAATAATCCAAATAATATCGTCTATACCAATCTCTCCTTATGCTGTTTTTCTCTCCATAAACCATTTATCCACTTCGTAAAACAAGTGGCTTTCCTGCCCCTGTATCATACAGGTGTACATCACTCCTACACCGCCTGCCTTTCTGCTGGCGCATCGCTCAATTTTCAAAATTCTGTCAATACTATATTTTCTTCCATCCTCCCATGTAAAAAATATGGGAACCAGCCGTCCGTCTTTCCGGAACTCTGCCACTACATCTACATATACTTTGTTCATGCCGACACCTCACTATAAAATCTCGATTGCTCTTGGCGATGCCGGGATTCTGCGGATATATCCATTTTGCTCCAACTGCTTGATTCTGGAAAAAGCAGATGATGTTGATCTTACTCCGATCAGTTTTCCAAATTCCCGAACTGTCGGCGGGTATCCATGCTCCTTCGTATAATTCAAAATACACTGATAACTTTCTTTCTGTTTTCTGGTTAATACTTTTTTCAAATCTATCCCTCCAATTACCCATGAAAATAACTGTGTGGATGGACCGTGTGCGTACCAGCGTCTAAGTGGGATAAGACTTTATTCTGATACATTGCCGCTCGCTGTATGCTGAAATATCCAAACCGTCGTCTAATCTCATCTACAGTACGATCCAGCTTCTCTAACTTTTCCTTTTTCTCCTGATTTCCAAATAAATCCAACTGCACGGGAATATCATCTAACACAAGATCCGCAGCTCGGATTCCCAGGCTTCTAATGGGATGTTCCCATTTGTAATTATCTTTAAATAGCTGAAATGCTGCAGTTACAATCTCATTTGTAATATTCGTTGGCTGTCGTAAATGTATCTGTCTGGAAAAACTATACAATCCATTATCTCGAACTGTAATTTCTACTGTTTTGCATTTAAATCCATGTTTCCGCAATCGTGCAGCTACACTTTCTGCCAATGCTATTTGAATGATCCAGACATCCAGATCATTTTCCAGATCTCTCGGTGTTGTAGTGCTATTACCTATCGACTTTACTGGTGCTTCATATCCTTCCTTGCAAACCGGATCTTCATCCCAGCCATTTGCGAAAGCCCATAATACATTTCCTATTTTTCCAAAATGACTCTCTAACAACTTTTCGTCTGATTCCGCAAGTTGCCCGATTGTCCGGATTCCAAGTTTTTGCAATTTCTTATTTGTCTGTCTTCCGACATAAAGCAAATCTGACGCTGGAAGCTGCCATATCCTGTCTTTATAATTTTCTCGATTAAACTCTGTGATTGCATCCGGCTTTTTATAATCTGAACCAAGTTTCGCATAAATCTTATTCCAGGAAATTCCAATACTTACTGTTACACCCAGTTCGTATTTAATCCGATGGCCGATTTCTCTTGCAATCGTCATTCCGCTTCCTTTCAGATTTCTGCTGTCCGATACATCCAGCCAGGCTTCATCAATTCCATATGGCTCGATCTTGTCCGTATACTCCGAATAGATTTCTCTTGCCATCTGTGAAAATCTCAAATACAAATCCATCCGTGGTGGTACAAAAATAAGTCCCGGACAAACCTGTTTCGCCTGCCATAATGCCATTCCGGTTTTTACTCCTTTTTTCTTGGCAATATAATTTGCTGTCAGTACAATTCCATGTCTGGCTTCCGGATCGCCACCGACTGCCAGAGGCATTCCGGTAAATTCCGGATGATGTAGCATTTCTACACTGGCATAAAAACAGTTCATATCACTATGCAGGATCACACGCTCACTCAAACTTTTCACCTCCCAGCTGTTTCTTTCAACATAATGTCTTATCAATCTCTGTATGTTTAGTATATATCGACATTTCGGAGATAGTCAAGTGACATCTTGGTTGTGTTTTCTCCATTTTGGAGATTGTTATTGATTTTATTTCTAACATACGGTATAATGCATATAGAAAATTCAAATAGAAATGAGGCGAACAAATGCGTGATTTCGGGGAAATATTAGCAGAAAATAGAAAAAAGAAAGGATACTCTCAATCAAATCTGGTAGACCTGCTTTCTCAGGAAGGTATTCAGGTCACTACAAAAGCAATCTCCAAATGGGAGACCAATGCACGAGAACCAGCTTTACATGTTTTCCTGACACTTTGCCAGTTACTTGATATCGAAGATATATATGAATCCTTCTTTGGAGAAAACCCATATAACATTATGAGTGGATTGAATGAAGAAGGTAGAAATAAATTGATTGAATTTGCTGATATTTTGAAAGCTTCTAAAAAGTTTTCTCCACTGTCTGCAAAGATTATCCCATTCCATCATCCTGTAGAAATTACCTGGGAACCAGTTTCTGCTGGTACTGGAAATTACCTGGAGGATTCTGTAAAAGAAACCTATGACGTAGGGCACCTTGCTCCTGAGCAGACTGACTTTGGTGTACGGATTTCCGGTGACAGTATGGAGCCACTTTATCATACAGGCGATGTTGCATGGATTCAAAAAAAAGATTCTCTTGCTAATGGTGAAATTGGAATCTTCTATCTCAACGGCAATACTTACATCAAAGAATTACACGATGAGCCAGATGGTGTTTATCTGATATCGTTAAATCAAAAATATCGTCCTATCCAGGTTTTGGAATCTGACTCTTTTAAGATTTTTGGAAAAGTAATCGGGAAATGCAAAGGTGCAGAAATTCCGGGATTTCATTAGATTTCAACAGCAGGTTCATGATCCTGCTGATAACAATAAGCAAAGGAAGTGATTGAATGGCAATCAATAATACACTAAAAGATATTCGTGAAGAACGGAATCTCATTCAAGCAGATTTGGCTGAAGCCATAGGTTCCTGCAGCCAGACTATAGGCCGCATCGAACGTGGAGAACGTAATCCCTCTCTTGAGATTGCAATCCGGCTGGCACATTACCTGAAAGTGCCTGTAGAAGATATTTTTCAAGTTGAAGATTGAAGCACAACAGCCAGAAAACCGAGGAGTAAAATCCCCGGTTTTCCTTTTTGCTCAAAAATTAGTGTAATCCTTTTACGAAGTCCACTGCGTTTTTCATATCTTCTTCATTAGGATGGTCTTTAGCAATACCTCCAACCAGTTTAAATGGTCCGAATGTGTCATACCCTTTGCACCCAAATTTTCCTATCACTTTAGAATGCTTCTTGTCCAAAATCTGCTCTAAGGATTTATAATTCGCACTTCCACCATAAGTACAAATCAGAAATATCTTTTTGTCATCCGGTAGGTTCTTCTCTGCAAATCCCAATATCGACTGATGAAATTTTGAAAAATAGATTCCTGATGCAAATCCAATCATATTATAACTGTTCATATCTGCATTTGGCTGTTTTACAGCATCAATCAAATCGACCTGGCACTCTTCTGCTATGCTTTTTACTAATTTTTCTGTATTTCCATGATGGACAGATGCATATACGATCGCTTTTCTCATTTGTTTTCCTTTCTGCCTGCTCCATCAATCAGGTCATAACTCATATCCAAAAAGTCCAGTATCTTTGCTTCACTGACCGAACCTTCCAGTAAAATCGTGATCCAGTGCTGCTTATTCATATGGTATCCTGGTAAAAATCCATAAGTCTGAATAATCATGCTGATCATTTCTGGATCGCACTTTACGTCCATGATGTCAACCAGATCATTTCCCTCTAATCCCAATTTCGATTTTTCAACCGTCATGATCACTGCATACCATTTTCCATTTTCATGTCGGAGTACTGCACTGTCCGGTAGTTTATTCCATAAATATTCCGGAATCGTGCCATACTGTTTCTGCACATATTCAAAAATTTCTTCTTTCTTCACAATCTATTCAACTCCTGATTCTTCTGATATCCTGCCCATAATCATACCACATTTTCGTATCCCGTACTACCTGCAAAATTCTTTTGCATTTTCCCGGTTCTCCTGACTTTAACTAATAGAGGGGTAAAACAGCAAGGACAGGAAGTGAGGATACACTTCCGAAAAATCCCAATTCAGGGTACCCTGCCCTAAATTGAAAAAACGCTGAAAGCAACGATACTACTGCCCTCTCAGAAAGGAGAACCCACCAATGGCTGAAAGAAAGCGAAACAAAGAAATCCATTTTTATGTCACAGAAGAAGAGCGGAAGCTTATCCGCAGAAAGATGATTGAATCAAAGACCAAAAACATGGGAGCTTATCTTCGTAAAATGGCAATCGACGGTTACATCGTCAACACCGACACTACTCCGCTGAAGAAACAGTATGAGGAAATGCACAAGATTGGCGTAAATATCAATCAGATTGCAAAAAAGGTAAATACCACCGGAGATCTATACCCGGAGGAAATGAAAGAATTGAAAGAGATGGTGAAAGAACTATGGCGTATCTTAAGATCTTCCCAATTAAAGTAACAGGCAAGAAAGCTCTGGACTACATCACGAATCCAGATAAAACAGATGAAAAACTGTTAGTTTCCAGTTTTGGCTGTTCCCCGGAAACTGCAGATCTTGAATTTTCCATGACTAGAGAAATGACGAAAAAGAATGGAATGGACAAAGGTGATAACCTGGCATTTCATCTGATTCAGTCATTTAAACCTGGAGAAGTTGATGCCGAAACTGCCCATCGCTTAGGACAACAATTTGCAGACGAAGTACTGAAAGGAAAATATGAATACGTAATCAGTACCCATGTTGACAAAAACCACATTCATAACCACATCATCTTTAATGCAACAAGTTTTGTTGATCATCACAAATATGTTTCCAATAAGCGAAGCTACCATAAAATCTGCCGGATCAGTAATCGTATCTGCCATGAAAATGGACTTGCCACCAGTATGCCAA
The DNA here is from genome assembly GCA_900544905.1 of uncultured Clostridium sp. Taxonomy (GTDB): domain Bacteria; phylum Bacillota; class Clostridia; order Lachnospirales; family Lachnospiraceae; genus CAG-590. The sequence goes on along the minus strand of UQXF01000116.1, from coordinate 1,763 downwards.
CCGGAGAAAAAGGTAAAAGCTATAAAGAGAACATGGAATATCATCGTGGCACCAGTTGGAAAGCCAAGCTACGTGTTTCAGTTGATAAGGCAATCTGGACTTCCATTAACTATGAGGAATTTCTACAAAAAATGCAGTTAGCCGGATATGAAGTCCGCCAAGGAAAACACCTGTCCTTCCGTGCACCGGAGCAGAAGAATTTCACTTATATGAAATCTCTCGGAAGCTATTATTCAGAAGAAAATGTTTGCATTCGCCTGGCTAAAAATCGTAGCAAAGTGAAAACTCCAAAGCATCTATCCAGAGAAGCTCGCCTGTATATCAATATCTCCACGTATGTTACAACCGGCAATCGAGAAGGATTTGAACGTTGGGCAAAACTAAATAATCTAAAAGAGACAGCCCGCACCTTCAACTATCTTTCCGAAAATAATCTGCTGAATTATGAAGATTTCCAGCAGCATATTTCTGACGTTGATGCTTCTGTTAAAGCGGCTGAACAGAGAATAATACAAATTAACAGTGAGCTAAGCACACAGAAAATCATTCAAAAGCACTGCGATTCTTACCGACTCTGCCGTAAAGTGATTGAAGATTGCAAATCTGCCAAAAACCCAAAAGTATACCGCACCAAACATCAAGCAGAATACCAGCTCCACGATTCACTAAAAAAAGAGCTTCAGGATCTCGGTATTACCAAAATCCCAAGCTCTAATAAAATCCAGAAGCAGATTGAAAATCTTGAATCTGAACAGACTTCTACTGTTCGGGAAAAACAGGAATTACAGAAAAAGCTGAAAACTCTGGAAATCATTCAGCAGAATTTCACAGCACTGCTCAATGCTCCGGAGATACAAATTCCTGTATCAGGGAAAGAGCCAACTCTTTAAAAAGAAGAGGTACCTATGTAACGGTGCCTCTTCCCTTTCCATCTAATCTGTTTTATTGCTCTACCCTATCACCCTTAATATGCTGGTGGAAGATGTATTCCATGTGGAAGATTGAGCTGGGTATTTTATCCAGCTCAATCTTCCGCTCCCTGTAAATGAGAATTTGTTCGCTCCTTTATATAAAATAATTCCATTTTTCAGAACTACTAACTATTTTTCTTCAGCCCATAAAATTAAATGATCAGAACACTCTGTTGGTTGCGACACTCTACATGTATTTTTTATAAATCCTTTAATAAAGATATGATCAATAGGTGATGCTGGAGTAGTCAATTTAGTATTAATTGGGGAAATCAATGCTCGTATGATTCTGTATAATTTCTGTGAATTAGTGACTTCTCACGCTGTGGTAAAAACATCTAAAAATACCAAACACGTCTATAAAATTAATTTCGCCATCACAGTAAACATATGCAGGGCATATCTCAAACACGGTGGTAACGAAACAGAGACCATGCTTCTCATACAAAAGTATCTGACACCTGTCAGGTACAATCGAAATTATCCTATCCACCTCCGTCCAAAGAGAAATAGGGATTTCATGTATCGGGTTGCATAAATCTCGTTACCATTATACTCCATTATGAGGCAGATATGCAATCTGTCTTTTTGTCATACACAAAAAAATGATTTGAACTCATCATACACCTGTTTTCTACGCATTAGTGCACCTAAAAAATACAGCATTTCTTAACTGAACAGTATTTTCAATGCATAACCGCATATGATATACTGTTTTCATCATAAAAAGCCTTATCTAGGAACCGTAATAATTCTATTCAAATTTTCTTCCTGATTCACTTCACTCTGCAT
>UQXF01000115.1 GCA_900544905.1 uncultured Clostridium sp. | reverse complement strand
CGAGATGACGTCGAGTCTCGTGGGCTCGGAGATGTGTATAAGAGACAGTATTGGAGCAGTGTGTCCAAGAATTAATAGTATTCGTCTTGCGTATAAGCAAAATAGATTAGAACGGAATATTAATAGAACATTTTTTCAACTTAAAGAAAAACAGAATGAAATAGAAGCCCGCTTATTACAATTAGAGAATAATGAAGAAACACATCGTTATCTGACTAATATTTCAGAAATGCTATTGGACCAGATTGTAGATGAAATTCAGGAAAAGAAAGTGGATTATAATGTAAATGGGTATATTAATTTGATTAAAAGTGATAATACTAATGAAGATTTGGCATTGATGTTTTTTAAAACATTGGCGCAGTTAAGTGATTTGGATATAAGGGTACTTAGGATGTATTCGATTGCTTCAGATGAGACTGCTCATGGTATTATAGCTGATTTAGCTATTACTTATGAACAGTTAAGATTTGTTAGGGAAAAGCTGGAGAGATTTGGTTTGTTGCAAAGTAAAAATGAGGAAATTCATGATGACAATCTAGAGAAAATAGTAAAGTATTTACAGGATGTTGAAAAAGAAAAGAAAAAAAGCAGACCCAAAGACATTAAATTACCCAGGTTGAAAAAGATATATACTTCGGATACATATAAAATAACTTCCTTGGGACGGGAATATCTTCAATTATTAACTGCTTAGTTGTTTAAGAAAACGGTCTGACCAGTTTGTTATGAACCATGAATGTATGAAGAATTTTGTTATTGTTGTTAGCGCAGATAATATTGCCATATGCATTTTTAAGAAACTCAAGAATTGAAGAGTTTTCAGAAAACCTAAAAACTTATGGTAAAGTATGGGATTGATGATTGGAAAAGTGAGAAACAGAAAGTAGGTGGCGGTCGATGGATATGCAGGAATTAAAGCAGATTATTTATAAAGGTGAAAAAGTAGATGTGGAATGTAAAAAAGCAGAAAATAATGTGCCAAAGTCTGTATATGAGTCATATTCTGCCTTCGCAAATACAATGGGTGGTTATATTTTTCTTGGAGTGGATGAAGATAAGAAAAAGAAACTTCCGGAAGAAAGATTTATTATACAGGGAATTGAGAATCCCAAGAAACAGATAGAAGACTTTTGGAATACTATCAATGGCAGTAAGGTAAATGTCAATATTCTGAAAGATGAAGATGTATTTATTGTCGAAGAAAATGGAATCAGTCTGATAGTCATCAGGGTTCCTCGGGCTGATTATAAAATGCGTCCCGTATATGTTGGGGAAAATCCATACAAAGGTACTTATAAGAGAAATCATGAAGGTGACTATCATGCGACAGGGCATGAGGTTCGTGGCATGATTCGTGACCAGAATCCGGATGGCAATGATGGTATGATTTTAGAGTATTACACCATGGATGATATTGACAAGGAAACGTTAAGGAAATATCGGAACGTTTTTGAAATCAGAAATATGGAACATGTGTGGAATTCTCTTGATGATAAATCATTTCTTGAAAAGCTTGGTGGATACAGAAAAGACCGGAGAGAAGGTAAAGAGGGACTAACGCTTGCAGGTCTTATGATGTTTGGAGATGGGCTTGCCATACGTGATGAGTTTGATAATGTCTTTATGGATTATCGTGATGAAAGTGAGGTTACATCGGAAATCAGGTGGAATGACCGTATTACTTATGACGGAACATGGGAAAATAACCTTTTTAATTTTTTTACCAAGGTGACACCAAAACTTACTGCTGATTTGAAGAAACCGTTTAAGCTGGAAGGAATGCAACGGATTGATGAGACACCTGTTCATAAAGCGGTCAGGGAAGCTTTTGTTAATTTAATTATACATGCGGACTATTTGTTAGATGCTGGAACATTAAAAATAATAAAACGTTCAGACGGATTTGAATTTACAAATCCTGGCATACTAAAACTTCCAATTGAAGATATTTTCCGTGGAGGCAATTCCAAACCAAGAAATCCACGTATGCAGACGATGCTTAGAATGATTGGATTTGGTGACAATGCTGGTTCTGGATTTCCTGCTATTCTTAAAGCATGGGAAAACGAGGGTTGGATAAGGCCGGAATTAATAGAGAATACAATGTTGAATCAGGTGACTTTAATGTTAAAAACAGTAGCAGAAATGAGCGAGACTCCGAACTTTAATCAAAAAAGTGAGCGAAGTTTGAGCGAAGTTATGAGCGAAGTTTTGTCTAAAAAAGAGTTTGTTAAGGTGCAGGATATAATTAAATATATTGAAGAAAATGGAGAAATTACACCAGAGATAGCAAGACAAATAAGTGGTAAATCTGTAGCTACTACCAGAAGGTACATGAAATTATTAATGGACACCGGGTACATTAAAAGTCAGGGAAGTACAAATAATTTGGTTTATATAGTATCTAATGAATGATTTAAGCGTAGAAATTTGAAACTTGTGCATTCATAATACGGAGAAGCATACAAGGAGACAAAACATAATTTTTGTATAAGGAGCATTACCAACATGAACAACAAAAAATCATACGAACAATCAATAGAAGAATTATCCCTGATGCTAATGTATCTGACAAGAACGCAGGACAATAATGAATTCTGCCGCTATCGGGAATTAAGCTGGAAAGGCTACGATTTTGATACCCTCAACAAACTTGCAAATGATGAACTGATATATCAGCCAAGAAATCGCAGAGGTTATGAAAAATATTTTTATCTGACAGAGGAAGGGCGTATAAGGGCACAGGAACTTTTGAAAGAATATGGTCTTTCGGATAAAGCTTTGAACGAGCGGTTTGAATTTAGAGATATTCTTCCGGAAGAAGCGGCTCAGGCAGCATCAATTGAGAAAATATGTTTTCCTCCAAATGAAGCATGCTCCGAGACTGCGATGAAGGAAAGGGCGGTCATGGTGCCTGACTTATTTTTGGTTGCCGTTGATAGGGAGACGGGAAAAATTGCAGGATTTTTGAACGGAATTTCAACTGATGAGCATTCCTTTAGAGATGAGTTTTTCACAGATGTCAAGCTGCATGACCCGGCAGGAAGTAATGTAATGCTGCTTGGACTTGATGTGCTTCCGGAATACCGTGGACAGGGACTGGCAAAGGAAATCATGTTTCAATACCTTCGCAGAGAATGCGAAAGAGATAGGAAAACGGTTATTTTGACCTGTTTAAAGTCCAAGGTTAAGATGTATGAGAAGATGGGATTTCGTAATAATGGAATTGCTAAATCTTCCTGGGGTGGAGAACAATGGTATGAAATGAGCTATGTGTTGAACATTTAAGGTAGTAAAATAGATATATAGATTACGATAAAAGAATGGTTTTGATATAAGCAAATTCGTAATCCTGTAGTAAAGGCTCACAGAAAAGGCATGGCAAGAATTGTCATGCCTTTTCTGCGTTAAAACAGTTGCCATTTTAGAAAAGTATTAGTATAATACACAAATGGTTAGTTGTAACTAATTATCGCATGGAGGATATCAACATGAAAAATAACCCCTTTAAAATATTATGGATTGCCCTTGGATTTATCAGTTTAGCCCTTGGTACGGTGGGAATCGTCCTTCCAATTCTGCCTACGGTGCCGCTTTATATGCTGACGGTTTTTTGCTTTACAAAGAGCTCAAAGCGGCTGCATGACTGGTTTGTGGGAACAGGTCTTTATAAGAAGCATCTGGAAAGCTTTGTACAGAGTAAGTCTATGACCTTAAAAAGCAAGCTGACCGTCATGGGTACGGTTACACTGGTTATGGCGCTTGGATTTATGATGATGAGCAGAGTGCCGGTGGGAAGAATCTGTCTGGTAGTGGTCTGGGTTTGTCATATACTGTATTTTGTATTTCGGATTAAGACAGTTCCAGAGAATTTGGAAGCAGAGCAGCAATAAAGGAGAGAACCTGCAAAGAGGAGACGATAGTCTGGAAAGCGAATTTAGTGAGAATATATATCTGGCACTTTAGCGAACAGAAAGTGAGCTTAGTTGACATGATGTTATAAAGAAACAGATAGTATATGAATAAAAATTTAGAAAAGAAACGAAAAAAAGAACAATACGTTGTCCGGCAGATGATATTGTTATACTGCCGGAAAAACCATAAGACGCAGTCCGGTGAATTGTGTGAGGATTGTCAGAAGCTTGCAGACTATGCGGCTCTTAGAAGCGAAAAATGCCCCTTTATGGAGCATAAGACCTTCTGCTCCAATTGTAAGGTACATTGCTATAAGCCGGAAATGCGGGAGCAGATACGGAAGGTTATGCGGTTTTCCGGTCCCCGGATGCTTCTGTACCATCCGGTACTTGCCATGTGGCATCTGATATCCGGAAAGCTGGAGAAAAGGGCTCAAAAACGGAAATAAACAGACAGGAGTAGAGGATATGATTAAAATGCGGTTGGTGAGGCTGTTGTCTCATGCAAAAAAATATATTGTGTATAACGTGTTGTGGCAGTGGGTCGCACTGCTGACACAGGTAGTAATCGTATTTACAATTACGGGTTTAATAGAAAAGGTAGTCACAGGCTCCTTTCGTATGGATGCAGTCTGGTTGGAGACCTTGGTGCTGCTGGCAGTGGCAGTCATCCGTTTTCTATGTGAAAAAATGGCTGCAAAAGCATCCTATGCCGCCAGTGTGGATGTAAAAAGAATCCTGCGGAGCAAAATATACGACAAGCTGTTACGTCTTGGTATATCCTACCGGGAGCAGACCTCTACCTCGGAGGTGGTTCAGGTTTGTTCCGAGGGAGTAGAGCAGTTAGAGACCTATTTTGGACGGTATCTGCCACAGTTATTTTATAGCCTGCTGGCACCGGTTACCCTCTTTGCCATTCTGGCATTTGAGAGTTTTAAGGCAAGTATTGTTTTGCTAATCTGCGTCCCTCTGATTCCGGTATCTATCGTTTTGGTGCAAAAGCTTGCAAAGCGGTTGTTGAATAAATACTGGGGGCTTTATACCCAGCTTGGAGATTCCTTTTTGGAAAACCTTCAGGGACTGACCACATTGAAAATCTATCAGGCAGATGCGAAAAAGGCAGAGGAAATGGATGAGGAAGCACAAAACTTCCGGCGTATTACCATGAAGGTTTTGACGATGCAGTTAAATTCCACCAGTGTGATGGATATTATTGCATATGGCGGTGCGGCGGTCGGAATGATAGCAGCGGTCAGTGAATTTTTAAGCGGCAGCTTAGACCTTTCCGGCACCCTGCGGATTATCCTGCTGGCATCGGAATTCTTTATTCCTTTAAGGCTGCTGGGCTCCTATTTCCATATTGCAATGAATGGTATGGCAGCCAGTGATAAGATATTCGGTTTGCTGGATTTAGAGGAGCCGGAGGAAGGAAATGCCCGCCTTTTAGGAGAAAAGGCAGACCTCTCATTAACAGATGTTTCCTTCTCCTATGAAACAGACCGGGAAATCTTAAAAGGGGTTTCCATGGATATTCCTGCAGGCAGTTTCGTTTCGCTTGTGGGAGAATCCGGCTGTGGTAAGAGTACCATCGCCGGTCTGCTGGCAGGAAGAAATAAGGGATATCAGGGAGAAATTATGGTTGGCGGAAAGCCGGTTTTTGATATTCCGGAATCAGAGCTGATGCAGTATGTGACAGTGGTTCGTCATAACAGCTATCTCTTTAAGGGAACAGTGGAGGAAAATCTTAGGATGGCAAAGGCGGATGCCACCACAGAGGAAATGAAGGCTGTACTTTCCCGGGTAAATTTACTGGCATTCTTGGAAAATCAGGAAGGACTTGAGACAAAGCTTTTAGAAAAAGCCGGGAACCTTTCCGGCGGACAGTGCCAGCGGTTAGCCCTAGCCAGAGCACTTTTACACGACACACCGGTTTACATTTTTGATGAGGCTACTTCAAATATTGATGCAGAGAGTGAAGAACAGATTATGAAAGTTATCCATGAACTGGCAAAGTCAAAGACAATTTTGCTGATTTCCCATCGCTTGTCAAATGTGACGGAATCGGACTGTATCTATATGTTAAAGAGCGGCATGATTGTGGAAAAGGGAACCCATGCAGAGCTGATGGAAAAGGGTGGAGCTTATTGGAAGCTGTTTGAGAGTCAGAGACAGCTGGAGCAGTTTAAGAAGGTGGTGGAAGCATGAAGGATTCAGGGAAAAAGAGACGCAGTGGAATAAAGATTATGATGAAACTAATCGGTCTGGTAAAACCGCTGCTTCATATTATGGCAGCTGCCATTTTACTGGGTGTTGCAGGATATCTCTGTGCCATCTTTTTAACAATACTGGCAGGACAGGTGGTATTAGGGGGACTTTCGCTGAATGAGGCAGATATGGGAATTGCCATAAAATCCGTTTTGCCGGAATCATTTCCGGTAAAAATGATATTTGTGCTTATGGGTTTCATTGCGGTATTGCGGGGACTGCTGCACTATGCAGAGCAGTATTGTAATCATTTTATCGCATTTAAGCTGCTGGCAATCATAAGGCATAAGGTATTTGCAGCCTTGCGTAAGCTGTGCCCTGCAAAATTGGAGGGACGGGATAAGGGAAACCTGATTTCGATTATTACAACAGATATTGAACTTTTGGAGGTATTTTATGCCCATACCATTTCGCCGATTGCAATTGCTACATTGACTTCGCTGATTATGGTCATATTTATTGGAAGCTATCATGTGCTGGCAGGCCTGCTTGCGTTACTTGCCTATGTTGTGGTGGGAGCAGTGATTCCTCTCTGGAACGGAAAAAGGGGAGCATCCCAGGGAATGGAATTCCGGACGGAATTTGGACATCTCAACAGCTTTGTGCTGGATTCCCTTAGAGGCTTGGAGGAAACCATTCAGTATGGACAGGGAGAAGTCCGTAAGGCACAGATGGAGGAACGTTCCAAAAAGCTTGGAGAAATGCAGAAGGGATTAAGCCGTCTGGAGGGAACACAGCGTGCCTTTACCAATCTTGTCATTTTGCTTTCCTCCTTTGGAATGCTGTTTTTGACGTTATATCTCTATCAGGAGGGCAGCCTGGGAATTGATGGTGTACTTACCTGTACCATTGCCATGATGGGTTCCTTTGGTCCGGTGGTGGCACTATCCAGTCTGTCCAACAATCTTAACCAGACTCTGGCAAGCGGCGAGCGGGTATTGTCGATTCTGGAGGAAAAACCGCTGGTGGAAGAGATAGAGGAATGTGAACAGGGTAAGGGAGTAAATGAGATTTCGTTGCCAGATTGGAATGTGGCAGAAAACGCATTCGGTAGCGTAGAAGTATCCAGCGAAGAAAAAACGTCCGGTAGCAGAAGGACAGCCGGCAATGATAAGACTGCCGGTGAAGGAGAGACAGCCGGTAATCAGGCGGAAAACCGGCGGTTTACCGGAGCAGAGGTAGAACATGTCACATTCTCTTACGAGGATGAAGTGATTTTAAAGGATTATTCTCTTTCCATTGCACCGGGAAAAATTGTGGGAATCCATGGTGTCAGCGGTTCCGGAAAGTCTACCTTGTTAAAGCTTTTGATGCGTTTCTGGGATGCAGACCAGGGAAGGGTTGCAGTGGACGGAACGGATATCAGGAAGCTTCCGACGAAGCGGCTTAGGGATATGGAAAGCTATGTGACACAGGAAACCCATCTGTTTCACGATTCCATTGCCAATAACATTGCCATTGGAAAGCCTGGGGCGACAAGAGAAGAAATTATGGAGGCGGCAAAGAAAGCGTCCATCCATGATTTTATCATGACGCTTCCTAAGGGATATGAGACGGAGGTAGGAGAGTTGGGGAATACCCTGTCCGGTGGAGAACGCCAACGAATCGGTATTGCCAGGGCATTTTTACATGATGCACCATTTCTTCTGCTGGATGAACCCACCAGTAATCTGGATTCCCTAAACGAGGGGGTTATTCTGAAATCATTGCAGGAATCCTGTGAGGACCGGACAGTAGTGCTGGTGTCCCATCGAAAGTCTACTATGAGCTTGGCAGATGTGGTCTATGAGATGGAAAATGGCAGGCTGTCGTAAAATATTGGTTGCATAATGTGAAGGTTAACGGAAGGCAAAAAAAGCAGTTCTGGGATATGTTCCCAAAACTGTTTTTTGCCAAGCATACTAAAAAATGGTCCGGTGAACCATTTTTGAGTATATAGTAGCTTATGCCAGCTTTTGTAACTTTTCACTATGTTCCGATATAACTTTTTTCATGACTTCAACATCCGATTGAATCGTATCAAGCTGTTCTATTCCATTTGAATATCTTATATAAGTCGATGTATAACAGGATTCGATGGTTTGTAATCGTGGGAAAATTATATTTTCCTGATTCAGCTCTAATCTTTGAAGTCTGGGCAAGATATCCTCATCAAGAGTGGATTCTAACCTTTGAAGTTTGGGTAGGACATCCTCATCAAGAGTGGATTCTAATCTTTGAAGTCTGGGCAAGACATCCTCATCAAGAGTGGATTCTAACCTTTGAAGTCTGGGTAGGACATCCTCATCAAGAGTGGATTCTAATCTTTGAAGTCTGGGCAAGAC
>UQXF01000114.1 GCA_900544905.1 uncultured Clostridium sp. | reverse complement strand
CGCGTAAGATCGTCGGCAGCGTCAGATGTGTATAAGAGACAGGTATAAATGCTCAATAATCATCAAAAAAGTTGACACTTCTTAAGAAAATTAACCATTAACATCAAAAAATTTTATATTTTTTTGAAATAAATACAAAGGAACAGATTATCTCCATAAATAACCTGTTCCCTTTTCATTATATTTTAAAATACATGCTATGTACATTATATGGCAATTTAATGGGATTATATTCCCGCCAGCTTTGCCAGCTCTTTAATGGTTTCCCTGCTTATCATTTTTCCCTGATATTCAAGCAAATCCTCCTTATTTCCCGTGAAAATATCAGCCGGCTCATATTTCTTCAGTACAATGCTGTCTCCATCTACAAAAATTTCAACCGGGTCCTTAATATCAATATTCAGGTTCCGCCTCAATTCTATAGGTAAAGTCACACGGCCTAAACTATCAAGATTTCTTACAATACCTGTCGCTTTCATTGATATCTCCTCCTTCCTACATAAAAATATCTCAATACAAAATATATACTTCTTTATACACCCATAACCCAAAATTAACATTCCCTCTATTTGCCTATAAACTAGCATGAATACTTTTCAAAGTCAACGAATCTCGGACAAGTTAACAAAAAATTCATTTTTTATTTACACTTAATTTTTCTTTTCCTCCACATAAATACAACCATTTATTTTCCATACTTTTCTATATTTACGGGAATTTTTACTTTATTTCTGAATTACAAAGAAATTTGTTTAATTTTGTTTAACGATATGTTAACATTACTTGTAATAAAGCAGATAACACTTATACTAACTTACTCTTCCCTTTCATCTGCTTTGATAAAATAAATTCAGTATTAACATTTAGTATACATAGGAGGAAGTATGGATTATATACAATTGGGGCATCGAATCCAGGAAGTTCGGAATCATCAAAATTTTACACAGCAACAGATGGCAAAGGAACTCCATTTTTCCCAGCAGCATATAGGAAATGTGGAACGGGGCAATGCACATCCCAGTGTGGATTTGCTGGTTGAAATCTGTAACATCCTTGATGTCTCAGTAGATTATTTACTGCAGGACAGTCTGCGCCGTCCATATATTGAAAAATCTGCCGGTGTTCTCACTGATGTCCAACAATTTCTAAACTATCAGCAGGCTGAAATACGGAAGCTTCAAAAAACACTACAGAAACTTTGAATGCAAACATAAAAAGGGCAGCTATTGCCCTTTTTCTACTTCCAGTAATGCCTGATAAATTTCTCTTTTTCCAACCCCTCTGTCTTTTGCTGCCTGTTTCATGGCTTCTTTCTTATCCAGTCCCTGTTCTATATAATATTTTACATGGTCCGGTATGCTCATGGATAAAAATTCCTGCATTTCTTGTGATTTTAATTGCTGCCGGTCTGCACCCTCTATTACCAGCACAAATTCCCCCTTAGGCTCCTGCATTTCATAATATGCAATAGCCTCCGAAAGCGTTGTGCGGAAATTCGTCTCATGCTTTTTGGTAAGCTCCCTGCATAATGAAATCTGCCGGTTTCCCAATACATCATAGAGCTCCTTTAATGTTTTCTTTAATTTATGAGGTGCTTCATATACAATAATGGTCCGGGTCTCAATCTTTAACTCCTCTAATACCATTTCCCGTTCTTTTTTATCATAAGGCAGAAATGCCTCAAAACAAAATCTTCTTGTAGCCTGTCCGGAAATCGTAAGCGCCGTAACAAAGGCAGATGGCCCCGGCAGAGAGGTCACCGCAATTCCCGCTTCATGGCACTGCTTCACCAGCTCCTCCCCTGGGTCAGAAATTGCCGGTGTTCCCGCATCCGTAATCAGGGCAACATTTATTCCCTCTTCCATTTTTTTAACCAGTGTCTTTGCCTTGTCATACTTATTATATTCATGATAGCTGGTCATGGGGGTTTTAATCTCAAAATGATTCAAAAGCTTAATGCTGTGTCTCGTATCCTCAGCCGCAATCAAATCTACTTCTTTTAAAACCCGCAGAGTGCGCAACGTAATATCCTCCAGATTTCCTATCGGTGTCGCGCATATATATAACATTCCTGCCATAATATATCTTCCTCATCTCTTTTATAATGTCTTTTTGCCATAAATTCTATATATTTCATCACTGTATATATTCCGTTCCCTGTACATTATAAGTGGAGGTTCAATTATAACTCTTTCCCTGCCTCCCTTTAAGCCCTCAATCAGCACCATGGTAGGCTCTTTCTCCACATAGGGATGAACAAACCGGATTCTCTTCGGCTCAATGCGGTATTCCTTCATTACCCTGAATATCTCTGCCAGACGGAACGGCTTATGTATCATATAAAAATTTCCGCTCTCCGGTAACACATAACTGGCGGCAGCAACCACATCCTCTAAAGAAAGGGCTACCTCATGCCTGGCTATGGTTTTCGGCTCATAGAGGTTCGTAAGACCGTGATGCTCTGTCATATAAGGAGGATTCACCGTAACAACAGGAAAAGAAGCTGGGGAAAACAGCTTCTTTATATCCTTTACATCTCCACAAACAATATTTACTTTATCCTCTAAATGATTCCATAAAACGCTCCTGCCTGCCATGTCCGCATATTCCGGCTGCAGCTCCAGACCGCAAAATTCATCCCCCTCTGTCTTGGCTGCCAGTAATATGGGAATCACGCCGCTTCCCGTACACAAATCCAGCACCCGCTGTCCCTTTTTCACCTTTGCATAGTCCGATAATAATACCGCATCCACACCAAAGCAGAAGCCCTTCGGCTTTTGAATCAGCTGATATCCTTTACACTGCAAATCATCTAAACGCTCATCTTCCAAAATCATTATTTTACTCCCATGTCCCTGCCTCAGACATTCCTCTAATCAATTTTAGAGCCGCTTTCCTGCTTCTCCAGCGCTTCCAGTGCCTTCAATTCTTCATCATTTACCTTTTCGTTATTGCGGCGTTTCTTTGGCTTAAACTTCAGTTCATCCGTCTTGTATTCCCGGATTTCCTTATCCCCGTTCTCCAGCTCCACAATAACCTTTACCTTCTGGCGAAGCACACTCACACTGCTTACCTCACCCTTAAATCCATCTATTGTCCTGACAAAATCTCCTACATTAGGAAGCTTGTCATTCAGATACTCATAGGTTTCCTGCTCATTTTTCAGACAGCACATTAAACGTCCGCAAACACCTGATATCTTGGTTGGATTCAGCGACAGGTTCTGCTCCTTTGCCATCTTAATGGATACGGGAACAAAATCTGATAAATGCTTGTGGCAGCAGAGCTCTCTTCCACAAATACCAATTCCGCCTAAAATTTTTGTTTCATCTCTGACGCCAATCTGCCGAAGCTCAATTCTTGTCTTAAATACAGAAGCCAAATCCTTTACAAGCTCCCTGAAATCAATTCTTCCGTCTGCGGTAAAATAGAACAGCACCTTATTGTTATCAAAGGTATATTCCACATCAATCAGCTTCATCTCAAGACCATGCTTTGCAATCTTCTCTAAACAGATATCAAATGCGCTCTTACATTTTGCCTTGTTTGCCTCGTTCTTTTTGTCGTCCTCGGGAGTAGCCTTACGGATAACCGGCTTTAACGTAGATGTGATATTTCCCTCTTCAATCTCTCTTTTTCCCAGTACTACTTTACCGTATTCCACTCCTCTTGCAGTTTCCACAATCACTGCATCTCCTACTTCCAGCTCAATACCGTTGGGTGCAAAATAATATATTTTGCCATTCGGTCTGAACCGTACACCTATTACCTCTATCATTCCATATTCTCCTTTATTGTAAGCAGCATCAGCTCCATGGCAATATCAAAGTTCACATTGGCCTCTAACCGGACCTTCAGCTTATCCATCGCCTCTAAAATCTTCTCAATTCCTTCATAGGACATTCTGCTGGCTTGTTTCTTCATAACTGAAAACTCATGCTTAAATATTATTTTATTTGGTGAATTTGATATCTTCACCATCAGGATATCCCGAAACCACATGGTCATGATATCTATATAATCTGTAATATCCAGCTTATATTTTCCCATGTTTTTAACCGCCTGGATAATCTCGTCCATTTCCATATCAGAGATTTTGCGAAGCAGGCGGACACTGTCTTCCCTGATTTCATTATAATCCGGTGAAATGGCAAGCCGCACTGCCTTGCCAAGGTTACCCTGGGCAAAATCCGTACAAAATCTTGCCTTCTCCTGGTCTACACCTATATTCGATACCAGATATTCCATCATATGAAGCGGTTCCACCGGCTTAAAATTAAGGACAATACATCTGCTTAAAATCGTTGGCAGAAACTTGTCTACGTTATTGGTAAGCAGCATAATAATCGCATATTCCGGTGGTTCCTCCAATGTCTTCAACAGTGCATTTTGCGCCTGCTGGTTCATCATCTGGGAATCCGGTACAATATAGATTTTGTATCTGCTGCTGTATGGCTTCAAATCAATATCATTTACAATCTGAGTCCGGATTTCATCCACGGAGATAACATTCGGCTTCTCATGCTTTACCCAGATAATATCCGGCTGGTTACCGGTCTCTGCCTGGAGACAGGATTTACACTTGCCGCATGGGTCCGGCTCACCGCTTTCGCATTGCAGCGATTTTGCCACAACAGATGCCAGTGTCTTTTTCCCCACACCCTTTTCTCCATTTAATATATATGCATGGGATACTTTGGAAAGCTCAATACTGCTCTTAAAATGCTTTACAATATCCTCATGTCCGATAATATCACTAAAATTTGCCATATGCCTTATCCTTTCTGCCCAAATCAAGTGGAAATATCCAGTAGCATTCCACGTATATCATCTATTTTATTTAGAATGGCTAAATTATCCTTCTCATCTTTTAATAATTCCTGTGCCAAATCATCTAATGATTTATCCACTTCCTTAACAATTCCGTACACCCGGTGCCTGCCCCGGCGGTCTAGAAAATTCTCTCTGGAAAATGCGTGGGAGTTCGCCGCCACCTCATTCATAAACTCTTTTACAAGATTCCGGTAACGCTTCATATCCCGGATATCCATATGCTTTGCAATCTTGTTGCCCTGTTCCTCAATATCCTTCATCAGATTGGAGAGCTTTTCCTGTAATTCATTATTTTCAATATGGCTGACTAAAGTGAATTTAAAGCTGTCGTCACTTTTTGTTGTCTGAGTCTGCGCTTCCACCGGTGCCTGCCCTGTCAGCTGGTTAATTCTCATATCCACGGTTATCTCTCCTTTCTATCCCCTGATAATATCATTTTCACTGTGCATCAAAAAAACGCTTTTCTACTTCCTGTACAATCATACTATGTATTTCTTCAATTGGCAATGTGGCATCTATTGAAAAAATACGCTCCGGCCAAAGCTGGGCCAGCTGCCGGTATCCCTCCACCACTCTGTTATGAAAACTCAAATCCTCCATTTCCATACGGTCCAGCTCTGCCTGGTGTTCTTTTCGCTTAATCCCTTCTTTGGCATCCAAATCCATAAAAATAGTAAGCTTTGGACTCACATCTCCCAGGGCATAATTGTTAACCTCATATACGGTTTCCACACCAAGACCTCTTCCAATTCCCTGATAAACTGCAGAGGACTCCACAAAACGGTCACAGATAACTGCCTTTCCCTCTGACAGTGCCGGACGAATTACCTGATTCACAAGCTGTGCCCGGGCAGCGGCATAGAGAAGAAGCTCTGTCATATGGCTCATTTCCTGATACTCTTTATTTAAGATAATCTTGCGTATCGCCTCTCCAATTACGGTGCCTCCCGGCTCTCTGGCAATCACAATATCATATCCCCTGCTTTCCAGGTATTTTTTCAACAAATCAATCTGCGTTGTTTTACCAGAACCATCCGGTCCTTCCATTGTAATAAATATTCCTTCCACAAGCTTTCCCCTATCCTTTTTGTTTTTTATCCGCCTGTTTTTAATCGACCAGCAGTTTTTTCTATCTGTCATTAAATTTCTTTCTCCGGGATAACCATCTGTTTTCCCGGATTACGGTAACCATTAATCGGTTCTCCTTACCGATACATACTCCCTTAACATTGAGCCCCTGCTCTACTGCAGCCTGAAGCTCCCTTACAATCTCTTTTGAAAACATCTCTCCCGGCGCAACAATGGGAATACCTGGTGGATAGATATACACATACTCTCCACTGACACGGCCAGCCGCCTCCATAAGCGGAATCTCCGAATGACTGCTCTCTCTCGCTTCGGCTATGTTCATCCTGCGCTCCGGAAGTCTTGCATAATTTATTGTTTCCTCATTATAAATATCGGCTGTTTCCGCTAAATCAATTAGCTGCCCATCTATCGCCTCTAATGCCTGGTAAAGTGCCTCAAATGCCTCCTTGGAATCGGCAACTGAGGTCATGGCAAGCACATAATTTTTACCTGCCATTTCCATCATCTGTCCGTACTCCTCTGCCAATATATTTCTAAGCATTACACCATTTAATGGCTGAATACGGTCGTCTTTTTTTATGCCACAGTTTTTTACTGAAAAAACCAGCTTGCCATCGTCATAGCCATAAATACTATGCTTTTTAAAATCATTTTCCCCCACCAAATGGATGTAAGAAAGCTGTTCAAATTTCTTCCGGTATTCCGCCAATAACTGCTTATAGACAATAAAGAGACCGTCCCTCTCATGGTCCATTTTTTCAATACAGCCTTCGATTGCCGCCATAAACACATAAGACGGAGAAGAGCTCTGATAGATAGATAAAAATTCCTCCAGCCGTTCCCTGTTTACAATGTCACTCTTAATATGCAATATTGCACACTGGGTCATTGCCGGTAATGTCTTATGAAGACTCTCTACTACAATATCCGCACCAAGACGAATTGCCGGGTCAGGAACCTTTTTATAATTGGTAGTAGAAATGGTTTCATTTACATTTGCCATATATTCAAAATGTGCACCATGTGCTTCATCTACAAGCAAAGGTATTTTTGCCTTATGTGCTGCTTTTGCAATTTTTTCTATATCGCTGACTACTCCCTCGTAGGTCGGCGATACAAGAATAACTGCTTTTGCTCCTGAATGCTCTTTTATTGCCTTTTTTACCTTGTCTGCCGAAACACCGCCAAACATTCCAAAGCTGTCATTCCATTCCGGCATGATAAATACAGGCTTCAGCTTCAGCAATCGGATAGCGTGATAAACGGATTTGTGACAATTTCTCGCCACAATCAAGGTATCTCCAGGTCTGCAAACCGCCGATATGGCAGCCAATATGCCACATGTGGAGCCATTTACCAGATAATAGCTTTGACTGGAGCCATATATATCCGCTGCCTTATCAAAAGCTTCTTTAATAATACCTCCCGGACAATGAAATTCGTCCAAATCTCCTACCTCGGTTACATCAATCGAAAAAGGATTTTCAACATAATCCGGAAAAATAGTATTCAGCCGTCTCTTATGCCCCGGCATATGCCATGGATAAGAGCCCTCCGTATTATATGCAATTAATCCGCCCAGTATTGGTTGTTCCATAACCTGTGCCTTTCCTGCAAATAAATATAATCCAATTTATTATATCAAACATAGTGATAAAATGCAAAATGATTCGTACATTTCCCATCATCTTCCTCATTTTCTGTTTTTCTATTTTTTTATCTTTAAACTCTATCCATTAAAATATTTTTATATCCCTCGCCATAAATCTCACTGGCACTGGTGATAATCATAAATGCATGATTATCCTCCTGTTTTACAATTTCATGAAGCTTAGGAGTTCCCCTTTTTTTAATAACGCACATAATAATCTGTTTATCGTGGTTACTATATGCACCTTTACCCGTAAGTATGGTGGCGCCAATCTCCAATTCCTGTAATATGCGGCGAAGTAATTGTTCCGGCTTATCTGATACAATATAGATGAGCCTCGCTTCATCTTTTCCATATAAAATATAATCCATTACACGTCCATTTAACACAACCGTTATAAATGCATACATTGCAACATCAAAATCCTTAAAGACAAATCCGGATATCACTACTATTAAAATATCTATTGTAATAAAAAAAGTGCTTGTTTTTATAGCCGGAAATCTTCTTCTCAAAAGCTTTATTATAATATCCATACCTCCGGTTGTAGAACCAATCCGAAGCACCAGACCAATCCCTGTTCCTACCATTATACTGCCTGCAATAGCTGCCAGTAACAGATTATCTGTAATTTTAGGAAACATACTGAAAATATTCGTGAAAACAGAATTTAGGGCAATGGCATAAAAACTATAGATAATAAACTTTCCACCAAACTTCCACCAACCCAGTAAAATAATCGGAACATTTAAAAGAAAATACCATGTTCCGGTTTCACCACCAATAGAATGACTTGCAACAACTGCAAGACCGACAACTCCTCCAGGTGCGAGCTCATTGGGGTCAAGAAACAATCCAATACCCGCAGAATATATAAAAGTGCCCAAGAGAATAACCAGAAGCTTTTTTAAAGTATTTCTGGTATTTGTAACCCGTTCATTCATGATATACCTCCAAACAAATCTTTTCCTATTAGTTTGTTCGGTTTTAAAAGAAAAATCCTCGAAAACTGAATGTTTTCAAGGATTTTTTTAATTTCATTATATTTTGATAAAGGCGCCAACCAGATTTGAACTGGTGATGAAGGTGTTGCAGACCTCTGCCTTACCACTTGGCTATGGCGCCGTATTGAATTGTACGCTCTCTCTGTCAAAAAAATGCCAATTAAATTTAATTGGCATTAAGAGAATGGAGCGGATGACGAGGCTCGAACTCGCTACCTCCACCTTGGCAAGGTGGCGCTCTACCGGATGAG
>UQXF01000113.1 GCA_900544905.1 uncultured Clostridium sp. | reverse complement strand
TGTATAAGAGACAGGAAATAATGAGCTCAGCGACGCTCGGGCTTGCTCGAAGCGGCATTGGCGAATGTCCGCATGGAGCCGACAGGCGACATGATATATTAAGAAAATATTAAGAATGAAAGACTATGCTTGACAAAAGTATGTAAAAATTATAAACTGTAGCTGAAAGAAATAAATTATATGAGAAGGAGGAAGTAGTATTTACAAATGATATAAAAAATAACTGGCTAAATATGTCGAGTAAACTTTTGAATAAAAGGTGAAGGAGAAAATATATGAAAAATAAAAGTCTATTTTACATTACGTTTATATTACTATTATTAGTAGGAATATTAAATCTAAATTTTTTATCTAATAATAAGTATAATGTTGAAACAAAAAAATATACAAGTAAAAAAGAGTTTGAAAAAAGTTCAGCGGACAATCAGGTTTTAGAAGATGAACCTGAAATTTCCAAAAAACTTAAAAAGGGTTGCGTTGTGGTTAATGTTAAAACTTTGTGTGATAAAGAATATCAAAAACTGCACAAAAAAGATTGGAAAGTTAGAGCAAAGAAAGTAACTAAAAAAGGTACAAAGGCATTGTATTCGGAGTTTAATATTTATTTTAAACCGAAAGAAGCTGTATCTTTTACATCAAAAAAATCGACTGATGATGAAAAGATATATGAGGATTTTGTAAAGAAAAATAAAATAAGTGGAAATGTTGACATGCTTGTAGGCTTATCAGGACGTGAGCCTAAAGGCGTGGCAGGAATATCCTATCTTGGCAAGGTGAAAGGAGGACCAAAGGTATTGGTGTTTGCCTCTACTTATAATTCGGAGGCGGAAACAATTCAACATGAAATAGGGCATACATATAATTTAAACCACTGTAATAAAAACTGTGTTATGAAGTCATCAGGATTTGGGTATATAAATAAATTTTGTTCAAGTCACAAGAAAAAGTGGAAAAGTAACCGAAAATATTATTGATTATGAATAATAGAAGAAAATTATTAGCTGGTGCAATCTTTCTGATTCTGATTTTTTGTGTAAATTTTCAACTTCAAAGATATTTAATTCAAAATGAGGTTGTAGCAACCGTAAATGGTCAGGAAATTTTATATAAAGATGTCCAGAAAATATATTTACAATTAGATAGTGAGGATAATCCCCAAATAGTGTTGGAAAGTCTTATTAATGAAATGGTAGTAGTTTCTAATGCAGATGATATAGGTATCGAAATTACGGATAGAGACATTTACTCAGTTGTTAATGAATATAAAACTACGCTTCCTGATGTTTATAAAGAAGGTATTCGTATATATGGGAAGAAAGATTTTTATGAAGGTATTAAATTACAAATCATATATGACAATGTATATGATATTGTTGTAGAAGAAATGTTGCAGAATAATGGGGAACAATTAAAAGAAGATTATTATAATCAAAAGAAAAAAGAGAAGGATTTTCCAACTGGAATGTCCAAAGAAGAATTTCTTGAAAAGTATTATATTGATTTTGAGGAATATGTTTTTGATAATTGGTTAGAAGCAAAAAGAAAAAGCGCAGATATTAAGATTTATAAAAACATGGAGGATATCAGATGAAGTCATTAACATTAAAATTATTATTAGCTATATTTAGTATTGTGTGTCTGGCAGGAGCTTATTCTTCCAAAGCCGAAGCGAAGCTGTTGGATGCGGATTTAAAAACAAAGGCAGCTGATTATTATATCATAAAAGATGCCACCGATGATAAAGAAGGGGAAGTTAGTGCAAAGCTGCAGAATAAGCTTACAGTGATTAACATTCCAGAAACAGTTTCCATCGGAAATAAAGAATATATTGTGACAGAAGTTACAGGCTTATGTTATCCTGATTATCCAGATGCATCCTTAAAACAGGATAGCTGCAAATGTGAAAAAAATAAAAAAACAAAGAAAATTATTTTGCCTAAAACAATTTCCAGTATTGAAAAGGGAACCTTTACAAATTTTATGAAATTAAAAACAATTTATATTGATAAAGAAAACACTAGATTTAAGAGTGTAAAAGGTTCTGTGTTATCAAAGAATGGTAAAATATTATATGGTGCGGTAACGCAGAAAGGTACATATAAGGTGCCAAAGGGAGTAAAGACGATAGCCAGCCGGGCATTTGCGTATAGTCCGGTTAAAAAGGTTATTTTGCCAAATGGATGCAAGAAGATACAGGCAAGAGCGTTTTACCGCTGTACAAATTTAAAGACAGTAAAAAATATAAAAAGTATAAGAACTATTGGCTCTGGGGCATTTTATAAAACAAAATTAAAGAATGTCACAAAAGACGGGAAACTGAAGAAATAGCAGTGCATAACAAAATTGAAATGAAGAGAATTGTCATGAAAAAAAGATGGATAAGCAGTATAGTCATAATTGTAGTATTACTGGCGATATTTTCAGTCTACTGGTTCTGCTTTAAGAAGACCAAAATAGTTGTCAGTAACTGGAACGGCATGGAAAAACGGTATGTTATATGTGAATTACCTGTCAGAGAAATATATACAGATTTTGATGAATGCCGTACATTTTTTAAGACAGGAAAAGATATAGAAAAATATTTAAGTAAAAATAAAGATTTTATAAGGGATATTACGTATTATGAAAACCCGGGAGAATATCCGGCAAAATTGTTTTATTCTGATAATAATTATTTTATTTTGTCATATGGCTCCTATAATGATGGATATGATGTGAAAAATTGTTATTCTTGGTATCGCTATAGTGATTCGATAGTTTATCTCCCGACACCAATGGATTTGCCTCTTGAAGAAGAATGCATGAAAATGTCCTATGATAATGGATATGATATCGTTAAGCTTTTTTTTGAACGGTTTTCCTTTGAAAGCGCTAAGGAATTCTATGGGCGGCTGGATGATGAATATGTACAAATTGATGAGAAAGCAAAAAGGATTTCAGTTGCCGGGTATGATGTGTATTCACATGAGACAATAACGGGCTGTCTTACATATAATTTTGAAAATAAAATCATAATAGGGCTGGATGAAAACAATGAAGAGATTATAATTGATGGAAAATAAGAAAACAGAAAAAATGGCATTTGCGGTGCGGATTACTTTTGTTAGCATTACAAGGATTTATGGCAAAAAGATTTTGTTTTAAACTGTACAAATAATTAAAAAAAATATATAATGATGCATGGACAGTCTTGTCCATGCATTTGTTTGTGTTTCCAGGCATATGAGAAAAATGTCCAGTGGGCATTTTTTGAGTTACGACATAGAAAATGCATTGTGAAAAGAAAGCAGGAGGAGCAACTATGGCAGAATCAATGAAGGGTTTGAAAAGAACTCATAGATGTACAGAAGTAAGTAACAAAAATACAGGTGAAACTGTTACCGTTATGGGCTGGGTACAGAAAAGCCGCAACAAGGGCGGAATTATTTTTGTGGATTTGAGAGATAGAAGCGGTATTTTGCAGGTGATTTTTGAGGAGGATAAGTGTGGAAGTGAAAGCTTTGCCAAAGCGGAGAAGCTGAGAAGTGAATTTGTGGCAGCCATTACCGGTAAGGTGGCGCTTCGTGCAGGTGGAATCAACAAGAATCTGGCAACCGGTGATATTGAGATTATTGCAACGGATTTAAGAATCCTTTCCGAGGCGGAGACACCTCCATTTCCGATTGAAGAAAATTCAAAGACAAAGGAGGAGGTACGCTTAAAATACCGCCCATTAGACCTTAGACGTCCGGATTTACAGCGCAACCTGATTCTCAGAAGCAAGGTGGTAAGCATTATCCGTAACTTTCTGGCAGAGGAGGGCTTTTTGGAGATTGAGACTCCGATTTTAAATAAGTCAACTCCGGAGGGGGCAAGGGATTATCTTGTGCCAAGCCGTGTGCATCCGGGAAGCTTCTATGCGCTGCCGCAGTCACCACAGATTTTTAAGCAGCTGCTGATGTGTTCCGGCTATGACCGCTACTACCAGGTGGCGAAATGCTTCCGGGACGAGGATTTACGTGCAGACCGACAGCCGGAATTTACCCAGATTGATATGGAATTATCCTTTGTGGACGTGGAGGATGTATTGGATGTAAATGAGCGGTTACTGGCAAAGGTGTTTAAGGAAAGTATTGGAGTAGAGGTGCCTCTTCCGATTCAGAGAATGACCTGGCAGGAGGCAATGGACCGTTTCGGCTCTGACAAACCGGATATCCGTTTTGGAATGGAGCTTAAAAACGTAACGGATATTGTAAAAGACTGTGAGTTCGGAGTGTTCAAGGGTGCAATCGAAAATGGTGGTTCTGTTCGTGGTATCAATGCAAAGGGACAGGGCGCAATGCCGAGAAAGAAGATTGATGCACTGGTGGATTTCGCAAAGGGATATGGAGCAAAGGGACTTGCCTATATTGCAATCCAGGAGGATGGAAGCGTTAAGTCTTCTTTTGCCAAATTCATGAAAGACGAAGAGATGTCTGCACTGATTGGAGCAATGGAGGGTGAGCCGGGCGATTTACTGTTATTTGCAGCAGACCGGGACAAGATTGTGTATTCTGTACTTGGAGCATTGAGATGTGAGCTGGCAGACCAGCTGAGCTTAGTAAGCAAGGATGATTATAAATTTTTATGGATTACGGAATTTCCGGTATTTGAGTGGTCCGATGAGGAAGAGCGGTATACGGCAATGCATCATCCGTTTACCATGCCGATGGACGAGGATTTGGAGCTTTTAGACACGGATATGGGCAAAGCAAGGGCAAAGGCATATGATATTGTGCTGAATGGTGTGGAGCTTGGCGGAGGCTCTGTCAGAATCCATCAGGATGATGTACAGGAAAAGATGTTTGGACTGCTTGGATTTTCCAAGGAGGAGGCATATGACCGTTTTGGATTTTTGTTAAATGCATTTAAGTACGGTGTTCCACCTCATGCAGGGCTTGCATTTGGTCTTGACCGTATGATTATGCTGATGACCGGAGCAGATTCCATCCGGGATGTAATCGCATTTCCTAAGGTTAAGGATGCGTCCTGCCTCATGAGCAATGCACCGGATGTGGTGGATGCAAAGCAGTTAGAGGAGCTTTGTATTGAGGTTAAGCTTCCGGAAAATGCAGAAGAAAAGTGATATCGCCTTTGAGCGGATTGAAAGATACAGAAATATGACACAAGGAGGGTATTTATATGGCGATGCCTGTAAACCCAGGGGCAACAAAAAATGCCGTTCAATTATTAGACTATTTATATGAGACTGCCGGTAATGGGATTATTACTGGACAGCATACCCAGACAGTTCCTATGGAGGAGATTGAATATATCCGCAAGGTGACGGGAAAAGAGCCTAAGCTGAGAGGCTTTGAACTGCTTGCCTGTTCGCCGAATATCAATTATGAGGATACCTCAGAGCCCTGTATGCAGGAGGTATATGAAAACCGGGGAACATTGGAGACGGCATACCAGTGGGCGAAGGAGACAGAGGGTATAGTCACATTTACATTTCATTGGTTTTCCCCTATCGGAGGCAGGGACAAGTCGTTTTATGCAGAGCATACAGACTTTGATGCAAGCCGTGTTCTGGAAGAGGGCTCACCAGAGAGAACTGCATTTTTTCATGATATGGATGTGATTGCGGAGTCATTAAAGCGTTTCTGTGAAGCGGATATTCCCATTCTCTGGAGACCCTTTCATGAATCAGAGGGAACCTGGTTCTGGTGGGGAGCTAAGGGAGCGGAAATTGCGAGAGAATTGTATAAATTGATGTTTGTGCATTACACCCAGGTACATCATCTGGATAATTTGTTATGGGTGTGGAATTGTCCGTTAAAGGAAGGCTATCCCGGTGATGAATATGTGGATGTGGTTTCTGTGGATATTTATCTGGAAAAATATGAGTCTACTGATTATCGGGAACACTATGAGAAGCTTGTGGCAGCCACAACCGGAAACAAGGTGGCAGCTCTGGCGGAGGTGGGATATATTCCGGATATTCATAAGCTGGAGCAGTCCCGTGTCCCATGGGCATATTATATGACCTGGTCGAAGGAATTCTGTATTGGTGAGCAGTACAATCGGACAGAGCAGTTGAAGAGTATGTATGCAAGCAGTTATTCCGTGACATTGTAGGAGATTTATATAGCTTTCCGGGTTGGGATGGAAAAAGGTTTGTATGGTAAGAAGGAGACAGCGGTGTGAAATTCGTTGGAATTGAGAAAAAAGAGCAGGGTAAATTTATTAACCGGTATGACATTACATATGAAACCGCCGACCATAAACAGAAGGTTTATGAGATGATAAGCCGGAACCGGGAAATGACTACAAGGGAGGAGCTGGCAGACCATCCGCCGGATTCGGTGGTTCTGATTATGCATAATGAGACTGGGGATAAGCTGCTGCTGAACAGGGAATTCCGTATGCCCTGTGGAGATTTTGTATTTAATTTTCCGGCGGGACTCATTGACCCGGGGGAAGAATTTATGGAAAGTGCGAGAAGAGAGCTGAAAGAGGAGACGGGACTGGATTTGCTCTGGATAGAGGACGTACTGGGGGAGAGCTTTTCGGCAATCGGTTTTTCAAATGAGAAAAATATCTGCGTTGTTGGCGTGGCGGCTGGAACCTTTGCACCAAGCACCTCAACCGTTGAGGAGATAGAAGCGGGGTGGTACACAAGGGCAGAGGTGAGAAAGCTGCTTGACACGGAGTATTTTGCGGCACGTACCCAGGCTTACTGTTATCTGTGGAGCAGGGAAGATTAGAGGCTATAGTAAATAGAAACAGTAACTTAATAAATACAGCATATGTAATGGTAATAGAGTTTTGCAATTATATAAATTAAAGCAGGAAAGAGAGGAAGAGGCAATGAAAATTACAGACAGTGTGTATTATGTGGGTGTAAATGACAGGGATTTGGATTTGTTTGAGGGTCAATATATAATCCCAAACGGTGTGTCATACAATTCCTATGTGATTATGGATGAGA
Source organism: uncultured Clostridium sp. (assembly GCA_900544905.1). Taxonomy (GTDB): domain Bacteria; phylum Bacillota; class Clostridia; order Lachnospirales; family Lachnospiraceae; genus CAG-590. The sequence goes on along the minus strand of UQXF01000113.1, from coordinate 2,164 downwards.
AGATTGCCATTATGGATATGGTAGATAAAAGAAAGGCAGAGGATTGGTTTACAAACTTAGAAGAAGTTCTGGGAGACAGGACGCCGGAGTACCTGATTATTTCCCATATGGAGCCGGACCATTCGGCAAATCTGGCAGAGGTGCTTGAAAAGTACCCGGATATCCGGATTGTGTCCAATGCCAAGCTGTTTGGAATGCTGCCGCAGTTTTTTGATGTGGATATTGCGGACAGAAGTGTCGTAGTCAAGGAGGGAGATACCTTAGAGCTTGGAAGCCACACTTTGAATTTTATCATGGCTCCTATGGTGCACTGGCCGGAGGTTATGGTAACCTATGAGTCCCGGGATAAAATTTTATTCTCCGCAGATGGATTCGGAAAGTTTGGAGCCCTGGATGCAGATGAGGACTGGGCATGTGAGGCGAGAAGATATTACTTTAATATTGTTGGCAAATATGGCATGCCGGTGCAGACCTTACTTAAGAAAGCGGCGGCGCTTGACATAAAGATTATCTGTCCGTTACACGGTCCGGTGCTCTCAGAAAATCTGGATTATTATATTGGAAAATATAACACCTGGAGCAGCTATGAGCCGGAGGATAAGGGTGTATTTATCGCCTATTCTTCTCTTCACGGAAATACGGCTGCTGCGGCGAAGGAGCTTGCTGCAAGGTTGGAGGAAAAGGGCGTGGAAAAGGTGGCAATATCCGACCTGGCAAGAGAGGATATGGCAGAATGTATTGAGGACGCCTTCCGTTATGACCGTCTGGTAGTGGCATCTCCTACCTATGATGGAAGTATCATGCCGGTTATGGAGGATTTTATTTATCATTTGAAGATAAAGGCTTACCAGAAACGGACAGTGGCAATTATTGAAAATGGTTCCTGGGCGCCGATGGCAGGCAAGCTGATGAGACAGCAGTTTGAGGCAATGAAGGATATTACGGTACTGGATAATATGGTAACTATCCGTTCCACTGTAAAGGCGTCAGATATTGATAATTTGGAAAAGCTGGCAGAGGAATTAGCAGAAAAATAATACCGGACATACAAGAAGCGAAGGACTGTGTCCTTCGCTTCTGTTAATGAGGGGGAGAATTCGAGTACAACTTAATGCACTCATATGAAAAGTTCTTACAAGACATAGTATATTGAAAAGTTGTGAAAAAAACGTGTCCTAAATGTATAGGTTTTGTGAATGGTTTCTTAAGAAATTTGAAAGGAAAGAATTGTCTGCCCGTCAAAAAGGCGGCACACAAACGGTTGGATATTTGTGCGCCGCCCTGGTTTATAGGGTTTTGTTGAAGCTACTGACATTTCCAACGACTGGTCTTGCATCCTTGCCATAACAGCCGGGGTCATTTAGAAGTAATACGTCATCGGTTGTTTTGCAGGCTGTATGAAAAAGGGATTCAAAGGTTTTTAGCTGCTTTGTTCTTTTTTCCTGCTGCTGTCTCTGGTGACGATGATTATATTTCGGGGTTGCTAAAATGGCGAGAACCGGATTAACAACCTGTGTATATGTTTGTGCATTCATGGTAATCTCCTCCTTGAAATTACGTTAGAATGCCATTAGCTTCTTATTATATATATCGGAATAATAAAAGAATTTTATAAGGAGGAAAAGAAAAAGTTATCAGGCTTCTTCTTCCTTTTTCCATTCATCAATTCCCTTCATAACCGCATCATATGTTTTCTGGGAAATCTCTGGAAGCTCATCACCCCAGAGCTTTGCAGCGGCATCAAATCCCTTTTTGATAGCGGCACGCATTTCTTCGGCCTTTTCGCTGTCTCCGCCGGTTAAAGCCTTGGCAAAGTCAAGAATACGCTCAGAGGTCTGCTTTACACCCCAGTAGCCGTCCTCGGAAATATCCTCTGCCGCCTGCCTGGCAGTTGCCTCATCTACTGTAATACTTCCATCTAAAACACCCTGGCGGAACTGGCTCCAGATGCTGGCATTTTGGGCAGTTGTTCCCTGCTTGGTGATTAACTGTTCTACAATTCCCTTTAACTGGGAAAGTCTTGCATCGGCATCCGCCTTTAATTTTGCGATGGTAGCGCTGTCTACCTTGTTGCTCTTCTTTGTGGATGATGCGGTATTGGCACTATCCTTAGACTGTCTCTTATACACATCTCCGAGCCCACGAGACTCGACGTCATCTCGTA
>UQXF01000112.1 GCA_900544905.1 uncultured Clostridium sp. | reverse complement strand
AATAATCTTATCTTACATCAGTTTGGAGGTTTACACAAACTTTGGGATAGTCCCCAGGTAAATGTAATCGGGGAGTGATACCCTGTTTTGAAAATCAATCCATTTCGTCTAAATTATCATGCATTTCTTCCATGTATTCCCGGTTGGTAACGCGTTTGGCATCTCTTTGTGCCTCAATCTGCTGGGAAAGCTGCTCCTTTACATCCTTTGGATGTTTCACACTGACAATATCAAAATCTCCCATTGATTTGTCAGCAGAACAGCAGTGAATGGTTCCGACACCGAAGATTCTCTGACCGAAGCTTCTAGTCAGGGACACATCCATAATCCGGTATAACCGGACTTCATCTTCCTTTTTGTTGAGAAAGCCCTGTTCAATAAATAACCGTTCTTCTGACAGCATATACTTGGTAAAAGACAGTGGTAAGCCAAACAGAGTTCTCTTTCTGTCGCTCCATAAATATTCCATAATAAATTCCTCCCATAATAAAATTAATAGTTATTCCTCTTCAGATTCTACAACAACGGTAGTGGAATCCCCTTTTTTTGCCTGCTCGATTACCGCAGCAGCCAGTTTTTCAAAATTATTGCCGGAGCTGGTTGCACCGGTAACCATATCCACTTCAATGTCCTTCTGTTCCTCTATCAGCTGCTGGACATATTCTCTTGTATATTTATTTGGATAGGTTCCGGAAACGGTTCCCATATTCCGCATATATTCATTATCCCATGCCTTGATAAAGCCGCTCTCACTCTTTGCATTAAATTCTGCGGAAACAATCTTGTCGTTTTTTACGAGAATGCAGACATATTCTTTCCATCCGAATGAGTAGTCGGACATTTCAGCAGTATAGTAGCCATCCTTCATTTTGCCGCCAACGCTGCAGCCCGTCAATACCATAAAAAGCAATGAGGTAAGAAATAAAAGACATAACTGTTTTTTCTTCATACTATAATTCCTCCTTTAACTTTACAGAAGCGACAACCTGTTCTAATTCCTGTGACTGCAGAAGCGACCTGGCGGCAGTCTTGTCTGTCTCGGCAGCCAGCTCCTGGTTGGTGGTGGCAATATCTAAAACAGTGGTAATCTCCTTGGAGACCATTCCCACGGCATTCTGCTGCTCTGTGGCAACCTGTTCAATCTGGTTGGAGATTCCCTTAAATTCTTCTGTTGCCTTATTGATTTCCTGGAAGGATTCGGCGGTTGCTTTGGCTGTGGTAAGCCCCTCCTCAATGGAAACATTTGCCTGTAAGATAATATCACCGGTCTGTTTTAGTGCATCGGCTGTCTGGTCTGCAAGGACACCTATCTGCTGGGCTACAACAGCAAAGCCTTTTCCGCTTTCTCCGGCTCTGGCAGCCTCTATGGATGCATTCAGTGCCAGCAGACTTGTCTGGGAGGAAATGTCATCAATCAGCTGGCTGATTTTCATAATTTCCTGCATGTTGGAATAAATGTTGTTCATGGTTCCCAGCATGGAATCCATCTGCTGTTTACCCTGTGAAACCTTATCTTCAGCACCTTCTGTGCATATCTTGACCTGTCGTGCGCTCTCGTTAATCCGCTGTATTTTTTCCGTGATAATCCGGATGCTTTCATTTAACCGGTCTAACGCAACGGACTGTTCCCTTGAGCCATCGTAGAGCCGCTTGGCGTATCCGGAAACCTCAGAGGAATTCTGGTTAACAGCGGCAGAGGCATTGTTAATCTGGTACATGGTCTGGTTCAGTGACGCAGTAATGTTGGTCAGAGCATCCCGGATAGCGGCAAAGTCGCCGATAAAGGTATCCGGAACCTCCTGGGAATAATCGCCCTCGGATAAGTAACCCAGAGAGGTCTTTAAACTGTCTATGTAGGAGTCAATGTTGTTAATGGTTTTTGAAAGGGCTTCTGTCAAAATCGCAGCCTCATCTTCAGTCTGTGCAAGAATAACCTCATCCTTCAGGTTACCTTCCGATAAGGAGGTAAGTCTTTCCGTGGACAGGGAAAGAGAATCGGATATCTTTCCTGCCGCCTGTGCAACGGTAAATCTTGCGGCAATCAGCATTGCAGATGCTAAGAGGACGCAGATTATGATGGACACAAACAAGGTTTTCATAAAGTCGCCCCGGGGAGCGGCAATAATCAGAGTCCAGTTTGTGCCTGCAACCGGTGAATATGCCACATAATGCTTTGTGTGGTCAAGATTCATGAGCTCGGAGCCGGTCTGATAACTGGTCATGGCATCAAAAATGGCGTCATTTTTCTTAGAACCATAGAGGTCATATACATTCTGCTGTTTTTCCATGTTTTCCATATCGTTATGTGCAATAATGGTTCCCTCTTCATTAATAATATAAGCGGAGCCTCTTACACCGATATTGATATTGCTTAAGACATCGTTTAATAAATCGTATTTATAACTGCCAATCAGATAGGCAAAGCTGCCTTCATCATTATTCAGCGGAATGCCCACAGACAGCTGCCAAATGTTGTCGGCATAATAGGGCTCGCCAATGGAAATATTACTGGTTTTTGTCAGGTAGGTATAATACTTCTCATCTGCAATGGAAGCCGGAGCAATGTCGTCTCCATATAATTTCTGTCCGTCCAAATCATAGACAGCAAGCCAGACGAACTCAATCCGGGTTTTTCTCTCATCTAAAACCTCCTGTTTTTCTTCAATGTCCGCCGATTCATCCAGCAGAGTCTTCTCCAATGCCAGATTTGCCATGCGGTCTGTCAGTAAATGAAGATTGGAGCTTACATTCTGAGACGAAGTCTTTGCCATCATCTGTAGATTATCTGACAGGATTGAGCTTGTTGATACAAAGCTGTTAACAATCATTATGATGGTCAGCACAACTCCCAAAAGAATGGATACACGCATCACATAGGATACAATTTTTTGTTTCATTGTTTTCTTCTTTTCCATAGGCTGATATCCTTTGCTATTTTTATATTATGCATTATATTGTAACAGAATTTTACAAATTGTATAGTATTTTTTCAGCGTAACAAGATGGAAATTTATATGGCTATCCGGATTTTAACAAAGGCAGAAAACGGTAAATTTATTGCGGCATTTTATGGGTTATGGTAAAATAGTTCAAAAATAGCAGGGGGAATCCGGTATGGCGATTGCAGACTTGGTGAAAATGAATTATAACAGATTGAATGAAAATGATATCTATATCTGGAATTACATAGATGGGCACCGGCAGGAGTGCTGTCAGTGTACTATTGAAGAGCTGGCAAAGAACTGTAATGTGTCAAGAACCACGATTCTGCGGTTTGCAAAAAAGCTTTCCATGGATGGCTTTTCAGAGTTAAAGATTCATCTGAAAATGGAACAGGGAAATGCACTTCCGAAGGCGGATAAGGATACCATTAAGATGGTCTGTGACGACTACCGGAAAAAAATCGATGAAATGGAGAAAGCAGATTATTCCGATATCTGTAAGCTGATATATGAAGCGAAGAGGGTTTTTGTCTATGGCTCCGGCGCCGTACAGTCCTTTGTGGCAAAGGAGTTCAAGCGTGCGTTTCTGTCGGCAAAGGTATGCATGTACCAGATTGAGGGAATGCAGGCAGAGCAGGATTTAATCGCAGATGTATTGCAGGAAGGGGATTTGGTTATCATCGTTTCCCTGACAGGGGAATCCAATCATGTTACAAGCTTTGCAAAGGTTCTGAACCTGAAAGGGATTCCGATTATCTCCATGACAAAGCTTAAGAATAATACTCTGGCACAGATGAGCACAGAGAGCATCTATATTAACACCTCTAATGTTGCCACCACCTACATTGAAAATTATGAGACTACGACCCTGTTTTTTATGGCAGTGGAGCTGCTGCTGATTAAGTATCTGATATACCAGGAAAAGAGAGCAGCCATGTGAAGAACAAAAGGCTGACCCGAAAAATGCACAATACCATCCATGCAGGATGGTATTTTTTTGTGCAAAAAGCGGATAAAACCTGTGAAATTTCACAAGCTGGCGTGAAACAAAACTAAGAGCCTGAAAAAGGCACAGAAGTGCCCGGAAGTGTTGACTTTAAAGGGTTTTCTGAATATCATTAACCTATCAAAACAAACATCCGGCCGGAAAAGTGTTTGAGAAATGTACTGGAATTTATGACGAGGGTACACAAAAAAACGAAACTATCTTATTAGGAGGGATTCGCTATGATGCAAAAAATCCAACGATTTGGAGGCGCCATGTTTACACCGGTTCTGCTCTTTGCTTTCGCTGGTATTATGGCAGGTATCTCCACCCTGTGTATGAACGAACAGATTTTGGGAGACCTGGCAAACCCAGATGGCATGTGGTACAAAATCTGGTATGTGATAAGCGAAGGTTCATGGACAGTATTCCGTAACATGCCGCTGGTATTTGTAATCGGTCTTCCAATCGGACTTGCGAAGAAGCAGAATGCAAGAGCCTGTCTGGAGGCGCTGGTAATTTATTTAACCTTTAACTATTTTTTAAGCACAATTCTTTCCCTGTGGGGGCCATCCTTTGGCGTTGATTTCACCCAGGAGGTAGGGAACACAAGCGGTCTTGCCAGCGTGGCAGGAATCAAGACACTGGATATGGGAATGATTGGCGCGATTATCATTGCAGCGATTGTGGTGTGGATACATAACAAATTTTTTGACACACAGCTGCCGGAGTTTTTAGGAATATTCAAGGGCTCCACCTTTGTATACATTATCGGTTTCTTTGTAATGATTCCGGCAGCGTTTTTAGCAGCTTTAATCTGGCCTAAGATTCAGCTGGCAATCGGCTCCTTACAGACCTTTTTGGCAGGCTCAGGAGCAGCAGGAGTTGGAATCTATTCCTTCTTAAACCGTATTCTGATTCCGGCAGGTCTTCACCACTTTATTTACTCGCCATTCCTCTATGACAATGTGGCAGTAAATGGTGGTATCGTGGCATACTGGACACAGCATTTAGGAGAGTTTGCTTCCTCCGGTGTTCCGCTTAAGGAGCTGTTCCCACAGGGAGGATTTGCCCTGTATGGAATGGAGAAGATTTTTGGCTCCATTGGTATCGCATTAGCCTTTTATGCAACAGCAAAGAAGGAGCGTAAGAAACAGGTAGCAGGACTTTTGATTCCGATTACCCTTACCGCAGTTGTGGCAGGTGTGACAGAGCCATTGGAATTTACTTTTTTATTCATCTGTCCTCCGTTATTTTTACTTCACTCTGTACTGGCGGGTATCATGGATATGGTAACCTACATGGTGGGTGTTGTGGGTAACTTTTCAGGCGGTCTGATTGAGTTTGCCGCCATCAACTGGATACCTCTTGGGCATGCATATGGCGGAACTTACGTAAAACAGATTATTGTAGGAATTGTATTTATTGCAGTATACTACTTCGTATTCAAGACTGTGATTTTGAAATTTGATATCAAGACACCCGGCCGTGAGGATGATGAAGAGGTTAAATTCTTCTCGAAGGCGGACTACAAGGAAAAGAAGGGCGGCGCAAAGGGAGGAAATGCATATTTCCAGAGAGCCTCTGATTTCCTGGATGCCTTAGGCGGACCGGAGAATATTAAGGATGTAACGAATTGTGCTACAAGACTCCGGCTTACCGTGGCAGATGTTTCTCTGGTACAGGATGTGTCCGCATTTAAGGCAGCGGGAGCACATGGATTAGTAACCAATGGAAATGCCATTCAGGTAATTGTGGGAATGGACGTAGCCAACGTAAGAGATGAGTTTGAGGCGCTTTTGGTAAAGGGAGGAAATGCAGCGGGTGCTGCAAGAATCCGCATCGGCTGTCCGGCAGAAGGAGAAGTGATTCCGTTAGAAGAGATGAAGGATGAGGGCTTTGCTTCCGGCAGTATGGGACCAGGAGCAGCAGTGGTTCCAGAGGCAGATACGGTGTACGCACCGGAGGATGCGGAAATCGCCATGGTATTTGATACCAAACATGCAGTCGGTCTTGTGACAAAGGACGGCGTAGAAATCCTGATTCATATCGGTATTGATACGGTTGAATTAAATGGTGAAGGCTTTACTGCCCATGTGAAGGCAGGGGATAAGGTAAAGAAGGGTGATAAATTAGTAACCTTTGATAAGAAAATGCATGCAGAAAAGGGATATGACACAACCATTGCGGTGCTGGTAACCAATGCAGACCAGTTTGACAAGGTTATTGCAATACCGGGTAAAGCGGGTCTCAAAGATGCATGTATAGAGGTGCAGTAGGTTACTGCTGAAATGTATTCAGAGCAGGGCAGGTTATTCCCCCTCTCCCCTGTGAATGACTCCTGTTCTGGGTACGCACAAAGGTATAAGCAGAAACTTTATATAAAATCATTGCAGCTATTCAAATTATTTATATTAGGAAAGGAAGGATTATTATGGAAAAATATTCAATTACAGTAGCAGGCGGAGGAAGTACATTTACACCGGGTATCGTTTTGATGTTGTTAGACCATCAGGACCGTTTCCCAATCCGCCAGATTAAATTCTATGATAATGATGCCAAGAGACAGGAGATTGTGGCAAAAGCATGTGAAATCTATTTAAGAGAAAATGCGCCGGAAATCGAGTTTTCTTACACCACTGACCCGGAGACCGCATTTACAGATATTGATTTTGTACTGGCGCATATCCGTGTTGGAAAATATGCAATGCGTGAGCTGGATGAAAAGATTCCGCTTAAGTATGGTGTAGTTGGACAGGAGACCTGCGGACCAGGCGGACTGGCATACGGTATGCGTTCCATTGGCGGCGTAATTGAAATTCTTGACTATATGGAGAAGTATTCACCAAATGCATGGATGTTAAATTACTCCAATCCGGCAGCTATTGTGGCAGAGGCAACCAGAAGACTGCGACCAAACTCCAAGATTTTAAATATCTGTGATATGCCGATTGATTTGGAGGAGAAGATGGCATCTATGTGCGGTGTGGCTTCCAGAAAGGAAATGGTGGTTTCCTACTACGGACTGAATCATTTTGGCTGGTGGTCAAAGATTTATGACAAGGATGGCAATGATTTAATGCCTAAGATTCGTGCCCATGTAAAGGAAAATGGATTTGCAGATGCCATTTCCGAGACGAACCAGCATGTGGATGCAAGCTGGAGAGAGACCTTTACAAAGGCAAAGGATGTATATGCACTTGACCCGGAGACCATTCCGAATACCTATTTAAAATATTATTTATATCCGGACTATGTGGTAGAGCATTCCAACCCGGAATATACCCGTGCAAATGAGGTTATGGACGGACGGGAAAAACAGGTATTTGGTGCATGCCGAAAGATTATTGAGAGCGGTACGGCAAAGGACGGCGGTTTTGAGGCAGATGTACACGCATCTTACATTGTAGACCTTGCATGCGCCATCGCAAAGAATACCAGAGAGCGGTTCTTATTGATTGTACCAAACGAGGGTGCAGTGGAGAACTTTGACCGCACAGCAATGGTTGAGATTCCTTGTATCGTTGGCAGCAACGGATACGAGAAAATCTGCCAGGGCTCCATTCCACAGTTCCAGAAGGGACTTATGGAGCAGCAGGTAAGTGTAGAAAAGCTTTGCGTGGAGGCATGGATTGAGGGCAGCTACCAGAAGATGTGGCAGGCACTCACCCTTTCTAAGACCGTGCCAAGTGCGAGAGTGGCGAAATTGATTCTGGATGACTTGATTGAGGTAAATAAGGATTACTGGCCAGAACTGAAATAAACAGAAGATACTTGTGTAGTATTATTAAACAGATAAACACTCCCCAATATAGGCATCCCGGTCTACAGAAATGTAGATTTGGGATGCTTTTTTTGACTCACATTGTGTAGAATGCTGAGGGGATTAAGTGAAGCGGGAAAAGGATTTAGATGGAATTTGGTATATTATTAAGTTAAAGTGGACATAATAAAAAGCAAACCGCAAAAATATTGAAAAAAAAAAGTTTTGCGGTTATAATGGTTTTGGGGTGATGTTATGATAATTCAAAGAAAAAAATATCTGGAAAAATTAATACGCTATAAAGATAAAGACATTGTAAAAATAATAACAGGAATCAGAAGATGTGGGAAGTCTGTGTTATTAAATGAAATTTTTTACAAATTTTTGTTGGAAAGTGGAATAGAAAAAAATCACATTATTAAGCTATCCTTTGATATGAAAAAATGGGAACGCCTTAGGGATGGTAATGCCCTGTATGAATATATAAATAAGCAGATTGTTGATGACGAAAGATATTACATTTTTCTTGACGAAATTCAGATGGTAGATGGTTTTGAGGAAGCGGTAAACGGAATAAAAGCAGAGTTTAATTCTGATGTGTATATTACAGGTTCCAATTCTAAGCTGCTTTCCAGCGACATCAATACTATTTTTAGAGGAAGGGGAATAGAAATAAAAGTATTTCCATTGTCTTTTGAGGAGTTTTACAGTTATCGTAATATAGATAAAAATGATGCCTTTAGTGAATATGTTATGTTTGGGGGACTTCCTTATGTAGTAACGCAAGAGAATCGTGCAGATAAAACAGAATATCTAAATATGATATGTAGTACGGTGGTCACAAAGGATATCATTGACAGATATAATATTAGAAATGAAGAACTCTTTCTTGCTGTGATGGATGTTCTTTGTTCCTCTATAGGTTCCTATGTTTCAGCAAATAGAATTGCTAATACATTGAAAAGTAACGGATACAAAACTATTGATAATGAAACAGTAAGTGATTATTTAACATATATGTGTGATGCTTTTTTGTTTTATAAGGTAAAACGATACGATATTAAAGGTAAAGAATATTTGAAAACACAGAATAAATATTATGTCTGTGATTTGGGAATTAGAAATTTCAAAATAAACTATAGGCAGATAGAATTGACGCATATTATTGAAAATATTGTATATCTTGATTTGTTAAGAAAAGGATATATAGTTGATATTGGAAAGAATCGAAATAAAGAAATTGATTTTTTAGTGAAAGACCTGATAGATAATCAGTATTATATACAGGTGTCATATACAATTGATGATGTACAGACAAGAGAACGAGAAATTTCAGCATTTTATCATTTAGATGATGGATATAAAAAAATAGTTATCACCATGGATAATAATCCACTTACAAATTTGGGAAATGGGTATCGAAAATTGAATTTATTTGATTTTTTGTTAGATGATGAAATATTGTTAAAGGTGTAAGTCTGTCTCTTATACACATCTCCGAGCCCACGAGACTCGACGTCATCTCGTA
>UQXF01000111.1 GCA_900544905.1 uncultured Clostridium sp. | reverse complement strand
GTCTCGTGGGCTCGGAGATGTGTATAAGAGACAGGCTGTAAAGGATTTCAATCTTGAGATTGAAGACAAAGAGTTCGTTATCTTCGTAGGACCTTCAGGATGTGGTAAGTCTACTACACTTCGTATGATTGCAGGTCTTGAGGACATCAGTTCCGGCGAATTATGGATTGGCGATAAGATGGTGAATGATGTAGAGCCTAAGGACAGAGATATCGCAATGGTATTCCAGAACTACGCTTTGTACCCTCATATGTCAGTTTATGATAACATGGCTTTTGGTCTTAAGTTAAGAAAGGTTCCAAAGGAGAGAATTGACAAGCAGGTACATGAGGCTGCTAAGATTCTTGATATTGAGCATTTACTTGACAGAAAGCCTAAGGCTTTATCCGGTGGTCAGAGACAGCGTGTAGCTATGGGTCGTGCAATTGTTCGTGAGCCAAAGGTATTCTTAATGGACGAGCCTTTATCAAATCTGGACGCTAAGCTGAGAGTTCAGATGCGTGTTGAGATTTCCAAGTTACATCAGAGATTACAGACAACGATTATCTATGTAACACATGACCAGACAGAGGCTATGACTCTTGGTACCAGAATCGTTGTTATGAAGGATGGTATCATCCAGCAGGTAGATACTCCTCAGAACTTATATGACAAGCCAACCAACCTGTTTGTTGCAGGTTTCATGGGTATGCCACCAATGAACTTTATTGAGTGTAAGGTTGTTAAGTCTGGTGCAGATGTATTATTAATGTTTGGTTCTCACTCTATTAAGGTTCCTGATTCAAAGGGTTCTATCTTAGTTGAGCAGGGTTACATTGATAAGGAAGTTATCTTAGGTATCCGTCCAGAGGATATTCATGATGAGCAGTTATTCATTGAGTCTTCTCCGGAGAGCCTTATTGATGCAAGAATTACTATCTATGAGATGTTAGGTGCAGAAGTATACCTGTACTTCACAATTGACCAGTTTGATATCACAGCAAGAGTAAATGCACGTACAACCGCAAGACCTGGTGATACCGTACAGTTAGCATTTGACTTAAGCAAGATTCATATCTTTGATAAAGAGACAGAGCAGAAGATTTTAGATTAATTCTGGCTTTTCTGTACAGGAAGCGGCTACAGTAGTAGCCGCTTCTTTGCATTTATCGTTCAAATATTCTGTGGATGAGATAAATCTTATAAAAAAACGTGAAAAATTTATAAAAAATTGTAACATTTACTTTCTTTTTTGCTTCATTTCCGTTAAAATGTAAACAAGTGTAAAAATAACTATGATATGATTTGTGTAATATGTGCACAGTTTCAATAGTTGTCAAAAATAAGGAGTGGATAGAATGATATCAAATCAAATTTTACAGGATACCATTGAGGGCATTAAAGCAATTACAAGAATTGATTTATGCGTTATGGATACAGAGGGAAAGGCGTTAGCTTCAACGCTGCGGGATACAGATGAATATGAGAAATCTGTTCTGGCATTTGTGGATTCTCCGGCGGAGAGCCAGATGCTGCAGGGATATCAGTTTTTTAAGGTGTTCGATGAGAACCAGCTGGAGTATGTAATTATTGCCAAGGGCGAAGCGGATGATGTATACATGATTGGCAAGATTGCGGCATTTCAGGTTCAGAATCTGTTAGTGGCATACAAAGAGCGCTTTGACAAGGATAATTTTATTAAAAATCTGCTGCTGGATAATCTGCTGCTGGTAGATATTTACAATAGAGCCAAAAAGCTTCATATTGACACAGATGTAAAGCGTATAGTATTTATTATAGAGACAAAGAATGAGAAAGACACCAACGCATTGGAGACGGTGCGCAATATTTTCTCAAGCAAGGCAAAGGATTTTGTCACAGCAGTGGACGAGAAAAATATCATTCTTGTAAAAGAAGTAAAGCAGAATGAGACATATGAGGATATGAACAAGACCGCCAAGGTGATTGTAGATATGTTGAATACCGAAGCAATGTCCTCTGTTCATGTTGCATTCGGAACCATTGTCAATGAGATTAAGGAGGTATCCCGCTCCTATAAGGAGGCAAAGATGGCTCTTGATGTAGGCAAGATTTTCTATGGCAACCGCAATATCATTGCCTATAGTAATCTGGGAATTGGACGTCTGATTTACCAGCTGCCGATTCCTCTGTGCAAAATGTTTATTAAGGAGATTTTTGAAAACCGTTCACCGGATGATTTTGACGAGGAGACTCTTACAACCATTAACAAGTTTTTTGAAAACAGCCTGAATGTGTCAGAGACCTCCAGACAGTTGTATATACACCGTAATACATTGGTATACCGTCTGGATAAGCTGCAGAAGAGCACAGGACTGGACCTTCGTGTGTTTGAGGATGCCATTACCTTTAAGATTGCACTGATGGTTGTAAAATACATGAAATATATGGAGTCTTTGGAGTACTAAGAGGAAAGGAGCACTGATATGGTAGTGCTTGAACATGTAACCATGCAGTATCCAACGGGAATTAAAGCATTGGATGATGTCACATTCCGCATTAATAAGGGCGAATTTGTCTTTGTGGTTGGAAGCAGCGGTTCGGGAAAAACAACATTGATAAAGTTATTGCTGAAGGAAATAAAGCCCACAGAGGGTGAGATAACTGTAGATGACAAGAAATACAGCAAATTGAAGAGAAAAGAGATTCCGATGCTTCGCAGAAAGATAGGAGTCGTATTTCAGAATTTCCGTTTACTGAAGGACCGGACTGTATTTGAAAATGTGGCATTTGCACAGCAGGTGGTGGAGCGTCCCATGAAGGAGATACGCCGGCAGGTTCCGGCAACCCTTACCATGGTAGGGCTGGCGGATAAATATAAGCAGCTCCCAAGGGAGTTGTCCGGTGGCGAGCAGCAGAGGGTGGCGCTTGCCAGAGCCATTGTAAACCAGCCGGATATCATTTTGGCGGATGAGCCCACCGGCAATCTGGACCCGAAAAATTCCCTGGAGATTATGCGGCTTTTAGAGGAGATTAACCAGAGAGGAACTACCGTGGTGGTGGTAACACACAACAAAGAAATTGTCAATCTGATGCAGAAGCGTGTCATAACCTTGAAAAAGGGTCGGATTGTAAGTGACGAAGAAAAGGGTGGTTATAAAGATGAAGATTAACACATTGGGATATAGTGTCAAGCAGGGACTTAAAAATATCCAGCGAAACCTTCTTTTTTCCCTTGCATCCGTTGGAACCATAGTGGCATGTCTGTTTCTGTTTGGTATGTTCTATTCCATTATACTGAATTTGGAGCAGGAGATTTCATCCATTGAAAATTCCCTGACTATATCGGTGTTTTTTGAAGAGGGAACCAGTGAAAACCAGATTATGAATATCGGTGAAGTGTTAAAGAAGCTGGATAATATAGATACCATTCAATATGTCTCAGCGGATAAGGCATGGAACAATTATATTGATGATATGTATGATGGCGACCAGGAATATGTGAATTCTGTATTTGGGGAAGATAATCCGTTAGAAAACTCTTCCTCATATGAGCTGACGCTTAAGGATATCAGTAAGCAGAAAAAGACGGTTAAGGAAGTGGAAGGAATTTCCGGTGTCCGCCGGGTAAACAGCAGTGACGGCATCGCAAAAAGCCTGAATTCTCTGCGTAATCTGCTGAGCTATGTATCGATTGGTATTATTGGAATTTTACTTTTTGTATCTCTGTTTTTGATTAGTAATACAATTACAATTGGTATATCGGTCAGAAAAGAGGAGATTGCCATTATGAAGCTGATTGGTGCGAAAGATATTTTTGTGAGGGCACCATTTTTGGTGGAGGGAATCATAATTGGATTGGTGGGCTCTGTTATTCCGCTGGGAATCCTGTATTTTATGTATAATGCAATGACGGAATACTTAACGGGGCATTTTACAGTTGTGGCGAATCTGGTAGATTTTGTTCCTGTCGGACAGGTGTTTAAGGGGATGGCACCTATTGCCATTTTGCTTGGAACAGGCGTAGGATTTTTTGGAAGCTTAATCACGACACGTAAACATTTGCGGGTATAGTATGGGAGGCTTGTAGGATGTTTAAAGGAAGAAAAGTGCTTAGTATGGTATTGGCTGCTGCTTTGCTGGCAGGAAGCATTTACACATGCGATATTACAGGTTATGCAACGGCAGGAGACACAACAACGGAAGGGGCTGCGGAGAGCTCAGAGGGTGACAGCACAGATAACGGTACAGCGGATGCATCTGTGGATAAGGCGAGAGAGGATGCAAAGGAAGCTGCCTCCAAGAAAAAGGAGGCGCAGGAGATTCTTGACAATCTGAAGGCGGCTAAGAGTAATATAGAGGATTATATTATTCAGCTGGATAAATCTTTAAATGAGCTGCAGATTGAGATTACCCATTTGGAGCAGAACCAGAAGGAGCTGCAGGAATCCATCGAGGAGACCAAAAAGAATTTAGAGATTGCCCAGAGCGCCCAGGAGGAGCAGTATGAGTCAATGAAGCAGCGCATCCAGATGGTATATGAATCGGGAAATAAACGGTATCTGGATGTTTTGTTAACCGCTACCTCCATGACGGATATGATTAACAAGACGGAATATGTTTCCCAGGTGTCGTTATATGATTATAATATATTGAAGGAATTAAAATCTGCAAAGGAACAGGTTGCAAATCTGAAGCTGAAGCTGGATAAGGATTTGGCAAGCAACCAGGCCTTGCAGAAGGAAGTAAATGAGCAGAAGGAGACCATGGAGGCACTGGTGGATGAGAAAAGTGCCCAGGTTGCCCAGTATAATAAATCCATAGAGGGGCAGCAGGAAGAGGTAAATAAATATGCCCAGGCCCAGGCAGAAGCCGAGGCGATTATTGCTGCGGCAGAGCAGAATGCGAGCAGTAGTTCTACCAGCAGTTATTCTGGCGGAATCTTTACCTGGCCGGTGTTGGGAACTAGTCCTGCAAATATCACTTCTCCGTTTGGAAACCGGGATGCACCAGTGGCAGGAGCCAGTTCCTATCATAAGGGGATTGATATTGGATGTGCTACAGGTACGCCAATTGTTGCAGCGTCTTCAGGAACTGTAATTGTTGCCGATTATAATTATGCAGAGGGCAACTATGTCTGCATTGACCATGGTGGTGGAGTTGTTACTGTTTATATGCATAATTCTTCTCTGATGGTATCCGTTGGCGAGACTGTATCTGCAGGCCAGCAGATTGCTGCTGCTGGTTCCACTGGTATTTCCAGTGGTCCACATTGTCATTTTGGCGTGAGAGTGGATGGTACCTATGTAGACCCAATGCCATATTTCCAGTAGTTTTCACGAAGTGGTAACATTTAAGGCGTATAATAATATCTTGTTATAGATTAGGTAGCATGAAGGAAGGATAGCAATGAGAAGAAAATGGATGAAAAAAGCTGCGGTTTTGGTTCTGGCTACGGTAATGGCGGTCAGTACAGCTGCCTGCGGCAGTGTCAAAATGACCAAGGGAGATGCAGAGGCGGCAGAGACTACCAATAATAAGTCTGCGGAAAAGCTTTCTAACAGCGATGTGGTTGATAAGGACACCAATGATAAATTAGAGACCATAGAGGACTTGATTGACGAGAATTTTTATTTTGAGGACGAGGAACAGGCAAAACAGGATGGCATTATCAAGGGTTACCTGGAGGGCCTGGATGACCCGTATTCTGTATATTACACCCAGGAGGAATATGCAAGCTTTATGGAGGATACCGAAGGAGAATATGTAGGTGTCGGGGTACAGGTTTCACAGAATGCGGATACAAAGGTAATTACGGTTGTCAAGGTATTTGATGGTCCGGCAAAGGACGCCGGAATTCAGGAAAATGATATCATTACCGAGGTGAACGGAGAAGATATCAGCGCCCAGGATATCGATACGGTGGTAGATAAAATCCGCGGCGAAGAAGGAACGGAGGTTACAATTTCCGTGTACAGAGCCTCAGATGCAAAGGATTATGAATATACCATGCCGAGACAGAAGGTGGAAAATCCCACAGTTGAGTATGAGATGCTTGCTGACAACATCGGATATGTCCAGGTCAGCAGCTTTTATGAGGTGACTGCGGAACAGTATATTGCGGCAGTAGAGGATTTGGAGAGCCAGGGAATGGAGGGACTGATTGTAGACCTTCGTGACAATGGCGGTGGTCTGCTTGATATTGCCGTGGAAATGCTTGATTACATGCTGCCAGCCGGTAAGATTGTGTATACCGAGGATAAGGATGGCAATGTAACCAGCGAGTATAATTCGGATGATGAGCATCAGTTTACCCAGCCTCTTGCTGTTCTGGTAAACGGATACAGCGCCTCTGCTTCAGAGATATTTGCAGGCGCAATTAAGGATTACGGAATCGGAACTTTGGTAGGGGAGAATACCTATGGAAAGGGTATTGTCCAGAGAATGTTCCCGTTGGAGGATGGTTCTGCCGTTAAGCTGACTATTGCGAAATACTTTACTCCGAAGGGAAATGATATCCATCAGGTTGGCATTAAGCCGGATGTGGAAGTGGAGCTGGATGTGGACACATACAGGGAATCTGAAGGAGAAAAGGATAACCAGCTGGATGCGGCAATTGATAATATTTTAGAGAAGCTTGGCAAGAAAACCTCCGGTGGAGAGAAGTCAGAGGGCGACGAGGCAGATACCAGTGAAAGCACTGCCGGGGATAGCGAAGAGAATAGCGAGTTGAGTAATTAAAGATAGACGAAACCGGAAACAGGGCTGCCTGAAAATGAATTATTGGTTGAATGACATAATTTATATAGGCAAAATGCATAATAATTGAATAGCCGGTTGATGGAACAGAGGAAATGAAGGATTCTGGAAAATGCGATTGTCAGAATTCTTCATTTACTTTTTGGGAAGAACTGTAACATTGTTTTTGCTGGATAGCAAGTTTTTGTATATTGAGGTTGTGGATTTTGTCAAAATAGGGTAGAATCGTAACAGGTATAAAATAGCAGAGTGCTTCTCAATGATTTATTAGATAATTGCTATGAGACAAGGAGGAAGAAAGTGGAAAAGGAATTAGTTATCGTGTTGGATTTTGGCGGTCAGTATAATCAGTTGATAGCCCGCCGTGTGCGTGAATGTAATGTTTACTGTGAGGTTCATCCGTATACAATGGGAATGGACAAGATTAAGGAAATGAACCCGAAGGGAATCATTTTCACTGGTGGACCAAACAGTGTGTATAAAGAAGAATCTCCGAGATGTGAGAGGGAATTGCTGGAAATGGGGATTCCGATTCTGGGTATCTGTTACGGTTCCCAGCTGATAAGTTATCTGTTAGAGGGGGAGGTTGCCACGGCGCCTGTTTCGGAATATGGCAAGACAGAGGTAACGGTGGACAAATCTTCCGTACTCTTTGAGGATGTGGAGGAGAAGACAATCTGCTGGATGAGCCATACGGATTATATTGCAAAGGCTCCGGAAGGCTTTAAGGTGGTTGCCACCACACCGGTCTGCCCGGTGGCAGCTATGGAATGTCCGGAAAAGAAGCTATATGCCACACAATTCCATCCGGAGGTTATGCATACCGTGGAAGGTATGAAGATGCTGTCTAACTTTGTATATAAGGTCTGTGGCTGCAGCGGTGACTGGAAAATGTCTTCCTTTGTGGAGGATACGGTTAAGGCACTCCGGGAAAAGATTGGTGATGGCAAGGTACTTTGTGCACTGTCAGGCGGTGTGGATTCTTCTGTTGCTGCGGTTCTTCTTTCAAAAGCAGTTGGTAAACAGCTTACCTGTGTGTTTGTAGACCAGGGTCTGCTTCGCAAGGATGAGGGAGATGAGGTTGAGGCGGTATTTGGACCGGAGGGACCTTATGATTTGAATTTTATCCGTGTGAATGCACAGGAGCGTTTCTATGCAAAGCTGGCTGGTGTAACGGAGCCGGAGGCAAAGCGTAAGATTATCGGCGAGGAATTCATCCGTGTATTTGAAGAAGAGGCGAAGAAGATTGGTGCAGTGGACTTCCTCGTTCAGGGGACCATTTATCCGGATGTGATTGAGTCTGGCCTTGGAAAATCAGCTGTAATCAAGAGCCATCATAATGTGGGTGGATTACCGGATTGTGTTGATTTTAAGGAAATTGTGGAGCCTCTCCGCCTTCTGTTCAAGGATGAGGTTAGAAATGCAGGCCGTGAGCTGGGGATTCCGGAGTATCTGGTAAACCGTCAGCCGTTCCCGGGACCGGGACTTGGAATCCGGATTATCGGGGAAGTGACGGCAGATAAGGTGCGCATTGTGCAGGAGGCAGATGCGATTTACCGTGAGGAGATTGCAAAGGCCGGTGTGGATAAGGATTTAGGACAGTATTTTGCAGCTCTTACGAATATGCGGAGCGTTGGTGTTATGGGAGATGAGAGAACCTATGACTATGCGGTGGCGCTGAGAGCGGTTTGCACCAGCGATTTCATGACTGCGGAAAGTGCACAGATTCCTTGGGAGGTGCTGGGGATTGTGACTAGCAGGATTGTGAATGAGGTGAAGGGGGTTAATAGGGTATTGTATGATTGTACCGGGAAGCCGCCGGCGACGATTGAGTTTGAGTGATGTACATGAGCCAAGAAATGCCGAATTTACGGCGTTTCTTGGCTTGTTTTATGTTGTGTGACAATCAAATGACAATAATTATGGGATTTTTTTATTGCAAAAGGTCAAATATGCTCATTTGTTGATTGGCATTATTTGCTGTTTGCTTATAAGTAGGATAGACTATTTCTAGAAATTCGTCTTTTCCTTTTAATGCTTCATTCAATAATCCTTGCCTATGTAGCGAAACATAAATTGCTGCAGCTTCAGCTTGGCAATTTATTGATTTTTGTGGATTGAATTCAATATCAGTAAAGGCATCATAGCATAGTACATTTTCTGATAAGTCATTATGTAGATGTAATGTGTAATATCAATACTTTGAACAGAAGTTGTGGTATTGTTCAATTCTTCAAAGAAAAATAGCATTCCCTGGCGTCCGGTAATATCGATGTGGGTCTGATTGACAGTTGAAACTATATCTCCTGCATTAATTCTTCGTTTATCTTTGATAATATTCTGATTGGAAAGTTTTTTGACAAATACACCTTGGAAAGCATCAGGTTTGAGCGGTATTCCAGGCACATTTATTTGTTAAGCTCATCAATAATTTGTCTGTACATTCGAAAATTCTCCCTTCTATAGACTTGCTTATATTATATCAAGAGAACCTATATGTGTATACAAAAAGTTTTCTGAAATGCCTATTTACATCATGATAAAAACCTGTCTCTTATACACATCTGACGCTGCCGACGATCTTACGCGTGTAGA
>UQXF01000110.1 GCA_900544905.1 uncultured Clostridium sp. | reverse complement strand
TACGAGATGACGTCGAGTCTCGTGGGCTCGGAGATGTGTATAAGAGACAGTTCGGAGGTGTAATTATGGAAGACAAATTTATAGTAAGACCCAAAAGAGCTGATAAAAAAGAGGATAAATCCGTTGTAATGACATTGAGAATGGATAAGGAATTGCAGGAGGAATTTGACAAGCTGGCTGTAAAAAGTGACCGTTCCCGGAATGAACTTATGTGTATGGCTTTGCGTTATGCATTAGAGCATTTGGCGTTTATCCCTGAAGATATTGACCGGGAGTAAGACAGCGTTCCAGAGAAGTACAAAAATCTTCCCAAAAAGAAAAATAGTGCTATAATATTTTCGAGGTGATACAAATGTCAAAATCATATTCTATGGATATGTGCAACGGCTCCATTCTTCCCAAGCTGTTGCGTTTTGCCATTCCGTTGATGTGTTCCAGTATTTTGCAGCTATTGTTTAACGCGGCGGATGTAGTAGTGGTGGGGCGGTTTTGTGGGGAGCATTCCCTTGCGGCGGTGGGCTCCACATCCTCCCTGATTAATCTGCTCACCAATTTATTTATAGGGTTATCTGTCGGTGCCAATGTTCTGGTGGCACGTTATTTTGGTGCAAAGGAGGAAAAATATCTTCATGATGTCGTACACACTGCTGTGGCTTTAAGTCTGTTAAGCGGTCTGCTGTTGACAATTTTCGGGGTGATTTTTACAAGACAGATTTTAATATGGATGCAGACGCCCGATGAGGTGCTTGAGCTTGCCGCAATCTATCTGCGGATTTATTTTCTGGGCATGATAGCGATGATGCTGTATAATTTCTGCAGCTCGATTCTGCGGGCGGTGGGCGATACGAAGCGTCCGCTGTTTTATCTGCTGCTTGCAGGTGCTGTAAATGTGATATTAAACCTGTTTTTTGTGATTGTGTGTGATTTAAATGTTGCCGGAGTTGGACTTGCCACGGTTATTTCCCAGTGTGTGTCCGCTTTTCTGATTGTGCGCTGTCTTATGCGGGAACAGGAGGGCTATAAGCTTAAACTGGCAGATATACATTTTCATGGGAAATATGTACTAAAGATATTGCAGATTGGATTGCCGGCAGGAATACAGGGAACGATTTTTTCACTCTCCAATGTAGTGATACAGTCATCCGTGAATTCCTTTGGTGCCGTGGTAATGGCGGGAAATGCAGCAGCAGCTAATATTGAGGGCTTTGTGTATGTCGCCATGAATGCATTTCACCAGGCGGCGGTTTCCTTCATAAGCCAGAATATGGGAGCAGGCAGATTTGGAAGGATTAACCGGATTGCAGTCCGGACTTTGCTTTGCGTGATTGTAACAGGCTGTCTGCTGGGCTGGTCAGCAGTATTTTTTGGCAACCAGCTGTTACATATATATTCCCCGAAGGATGCAGTAATTGCGGAGGGAATGGTGCGTCTGAAAATGGTCTGCGGAACCTATGCTCTGTGTGGAATGATGGATGTGATGGTGGGCGTTTTGAGGGGACTTGGCTATTCTGTAATGCCGATGGTGGTGTCTTTGATTGGGGCATGTGGTCTGAGGCTTCTATGGATTTTCACTATTTTTCAGCTGCCGGAATTTCACACAACCCGAATGCTGTATTTGTCCTATCCAATCTCCTGGCTGATTACATTTTCGGTGCATGTGATTTGCTTTTTTGTGGTGCGGAGAAGATTTCCCAGGGTGGATAAAGGGAAAATGATGGCATAAAGCATATTCATCCTTTTTTCAGTTGCCAAGCATATGAGAAAATGGTCCGGTGGACCATTTTTGAGTGGTAAAATCCGGGAAGGGATGGTATACTGTTTTTTAATGCGACAAAAGGCAAATAAAAGTTGAATAAAAGTCAAAGGAGAAGATTACGATGGGTATGGAGCGAAAGATAGCAATTGTTACGGATTCCTGTGCAGATGTGCCGGAGGATTTGAGGGAGAAATATGGTATTTATGTGCTGCCAATGATAATCAGCTGCCAGGATGGTGAATATAAGGATGGTGTTAATATCCATGCCGAAGACGTGTATGAAAAGTTAAAAACAGAGCTTCCGAAAACCAGCACACCTACCGGTGAGGATATTGAGAGTTTGTTAGATGAGCTGAAAGAAATGGGATATGAGAATGCGATTGCCATTATGCTATCCAGCGGCTTGTCCGGTACGGTAAATCATGTACGGCTTGCGGCTGAGGATGCCAATCTGGAGGTATGTGTTATAGATTCCTTATCTGCCAGCATTGGAAATGGTGCGATTGTAATACAGGCAGCAATGTGGCGGGATGCAGGAGTTTCCTATGATGAATTGTGCGACCGGGTGAAAAAGCTGTGTAAGACGACAAAGGTCTTTTTCTCCATTGATACCCTGGAATATCTGCAAAAGGGTGGACGAATCGGAAAGGCAACCGCAATGGTGGGAACAGCTCTGAGTATAAAACCAATTCTTTCTTTTGATGAAGAAGGGGAGATTTATACACCGGCAAAGGTGCGTGGACATAAGCTGGTAGAGAAAAAGCTGCTCTCTTTGGTTGAGGAACAGGTAAAGGCGCCTGAAAATGCCGGAAAGCACTATAATATTGTTGTTGCAGATGGCGGCGCACCAGAGGCAGGAGAGGAACTGGAGCAGAAAATGAAGGAAATGTTTCCGGATTATCAGGAAATTTTCAGGGCGAAAATAGGTGCCGCTTTAAGTACGTATCTGGGCGATAACCTGTTGGGTGCAGGGGTACAGTTTTTAGATTAAAGGTCAGGATTTATTTTGGATATTTTTGTAAATTCGATAAAAAAATGATACAAAATATAGTTAGAATGGAGTATAATATATAGAAAAAGAAACGGGCAAAGATATGGCTTGTCTGTATGGAAAAGGCAGAAAA
Organism: uncultured Clostridium sp.; assembly: GCA_900544905.1. Classification (GTDB taxonomy): domain Bacteria; phylum Bacillota; class Clostridia; order Lachnospirales; family Lachnospiraceae; genus CAG-590. The sequence continues at coordinate 6,856 of UQXF01000110.1, read as the reverse complement.
TGGACAGCATACCAGAGTATTTGGAGATAGAAGAATTACATATTCCTGTTGTATGCAGGCGCAATGACCGTAAAACTCTTGCAATTACCATTACGCAGGAGGGAGCACTTTTGGTGAAGGCTCCGCTTGGAATACCGGACAGAGAGATTCTACGTTTTTTGAAACAGAAGCAGTACTGGATTTACAAGCAGACAAAGCATGTATTGGAGGATGGGCAAAAGCGGGTTGAGCGCAGTGAGGAAGAAATTAAGAGATTGAAGCTGCAGGCTAGAAGAGAGCTTACGGAAAAGTCGGATTACTATAAGTCATTGCTGGGAGTGGATTATCAGAGAATACGGATTGGCAGCCAGCGGACACGCTGGGGAAGCTGCAGTACCAGAGGAACCATTTCCTATAACTGGCACCTCATATTGATGCCGGAGCGGATTATGGATTATGTGGTGGTGCATGAGCTTTGCCATCTGTTGGAAATGAATCATTCAAAGCGGTTTTGGAAGAAGGTTGGGGAAGTTCTTCCAGACTATGAGAATAGAAGAAAATGGCTTAAGGAGAATGGAAACCAGTATTTATAGACTATATAAAGGGGCGTGATTATTATGAAAGACTGGGACACATATGATATTACGGATTATCACCGTCTGGAATATTTGGGAGAGGACGCACAGGAGATGCTGATGATTCTTTTGGATAACATCAGAGCCGGTGTCGGATTGTTTGAAGTGGGAGAGAGCATCCGGGCGCTTTATCTGAATAAGGCATATTTTCAATGCATTGGTTATTCAAAGGAAGAATATAAGGCGAACCAGAATGATATTTTTGCCACTCTGTATCCGGAGGACGTGGAGGGCTTTACTGCCTATATTAAGGAACATTTATCCGAAAAAGGAGTAATTAAATATAGTGTGCGGGGATACCGGCATGACGGCTCCCTTGCCTGGTTTGATATAAAGGGAGCACCCATTGAGAATAAAATTACGGACAAACCGCTTTATCTCACCTGTATTATGGATATTACGGATACAAAGGAAAAAGAGGAGCAGCTGAAAAAGCTTCAAAAGGCCAATTCAGAGCTTGTGATACAGCAGGAGAGATACCGGGTTTTGGAGGCTACAGCACAGGGACTGCTGTTCGAGTATTTTCCGGAGAAGGACAAGATGGTATTTTCCTATAACCTTCCCAATAATAAGAAGAGAAAAGAGATAGAGCACTATCAGAAATATTTAGACCAGTTTCCGATGGTACATAGTGACCATCTTGCCAAATTTAAAGAGGTGCTTAAGAATTGTTGTATGCAGGAAATGGAGGGAGATTTGGAATATCTGTCCACTGTTTCAGGTGGCGGATACCGCTGGCATACAACACATTATAAAAGTATGGTTGGAAATGATGGAAACATAGTCAGTGTTATGGGAAGAATATGCGATATTCATGACGCAAAGCTGGAAAAGGAGCGTATTAGCCATCAGGCAGAGCGGGATGGGCTGACGGATGTATACCAGAAAAAGGTTGCTTTTGAGAAGATGACAGAATATGTAAAGGAAGCGCCCTTTGCGAAATTTTATTTTATGGTTCTGGATTTGGACAACTTTAAAAATATTAACGACCAGTTTGGACATCAATATGGAGATATTGTTATAAAGGATATTGCCGACCTGCTTCAGGGGACATTTGCAGAAGACTGCATCATAGGACGGTTTGGCGGTGATGAATTTATGCTTCTCACAAAGAACATAGGGCTTGCAGAGGTGAGAAGACGCCTGGAGCAGATTCAGTCAAAGATTAAGTTCTGTGCCGGGATTGTGGAATGGAAATATGGCGACCGGATAGAACGAGTATTTGACAAGGCAGATAAAGCCATGTATCAGGCAAAAGAGGAAGGAAGAAATGGTATTCGGTTTAGCTGATAAATGGACGGAAAAATATGCAAAGAACTATGAAAGGTTCCCCAATGGGTATGAACCCATCGGGGATTGCTTTATTTTGCGACTGTCCGCCTGGAATCCGGTCTTGGAAATGGTTCAAAGAAACATCTGGACGGCACGTTTAGAATATGGCAGAGCTTAAAAAACAGCTCAAAGGAAAAATGCTGGTTCCGGTTAGGGCTTTCAATGCGGCTCACGTAACTACGGGATACACATAGCTTGTCTGCCAGCTCCTGCTGCGTGAGACCAGCTCTTTTGCGGTAAAATGCAATATGTAAGCCTAATTCCACAAAGTAGTCGCAGTTTTCAAAGCGTACAAGGTATCTTTCGTGTTTGGATAACATAAACAATCCTCCTTTATTAATTCTTTATACATTTCGATTTTAATATGAAGAGGAATGTTTATAAACGTCTGTTTACTATTTCTGGACAAAAAAATATAATAGATAAAAGAAGCGCTGTGCATTATTGCGCAGCGCTCTGGATTTCACCGTATGCTTTGTGAAGTTCTAATTCCTTGCCTTTGTATCGTGCCATTTCACTGACGGTTACAATCTGAAAACCCCGTTCCTTTAACTTTGGCACAAGCAGTTCTACCGCCTCTGCTGTGGATTCATAAATATCATGCATGAGAATAATATCTCCATCCTCCACCTGGGAAAGCACATTTTCTACAATTGTTTGTGCGTTGCGGCTATCCCAGTCTTCGGTATCTAAATCCCATAATACAACAGGCTCTTCCAGCTGTTTTAACAGCTTCTCGTTGTAGGCTCCATAGGGTGGACGAATCACCGTTGTGTTTTCTCCGGTTGCTTTTTTCACTGCCCGGTTTACCTTGTCAATCTGCTCTTCCACATCAGCAGAGCCTAAATCCGTCAGCTTGGCATGGCTGTAGGTGTGGTTGCCGATTTCGCTTCCGGATGTAGAAATTGCTTTTAAGGTTTCGGGATAATTCTCGGCATTGGTACCCACTACAAAAAAGGTTGCACGGGAATAATTTGCATTTAGTACATCTAAAATACGGGTGGTGTTTTCCGGATTTGGTCCGTCGTCAAAGGTGAGGGCAATCATTGGTGCGCTGCTGTCTACCTCTGTGGGGTCGCTGGCATTAAACCGGTGAAAGCGGTAATATGTTAAAAATGTACCGCGTTGCTGGTTTTCATTATCCTGCCCGGCTGCATGCTGGACTCCCTTGTTAATCACTTCATCATGTGTCAGTCTGTAGTACCATCTCCGCAGGCTGCTTCCATGAGACAGCTGTGCCATTAAAATACAGAAGATGCTTCCTATCACAATAAATGTACCGTATAAAATATAGGGATTTTGCATTTTGTTTTTAATTTTTTCTAATAGGGCATATTTTTTTTCGCTGTGTGGTAATGCATAGCGAATACCAGAGTGTTTTCTGCGTCTCATTATTAAAGACAACCTTTCAAAAGAACGTTTCCATCTATCAATAATCCGTTGTATATTCATTATAGTATTCTCTTCTTTCCTGTGGTAAATTCTATTTTAGCTTTTTCATTTTTTATTTTAATGTTTAGTCTATTATGTAAACCAAGTTTACTTTATTAAGTATAACACAAAGTAAATGGAATACTATCCCCTTTTTATGAAAGTTTTCTTAAAAATTCTGGTAAATCACTATAAATTTACTATTAATGTGTCATATCCCTGGCTGGACAATTGCTTTTCCAATGTTCTTGCGGCTTCCAGGCTGTCTTCCTGCCCTACAATAACAGCATAATACTGGTTCCATTCTCTTATCTGGGCATTGTAGCCCTGATTCAGTAATTCATTTAGGGCATATTGTGCATTTTCGTATCTGCGATAGAGCCCGACCTGTACACCAAACTGCTTTTCTGTGCTGGTTGAGCCTGTTCCCACCGTTTTTTCAATCCCGGCTGCTATTCCGTCAGCCAGCTCGTTGAAATTGGAGTCAAAAAGCTGGTTATCTGCATCTGTGTTGATAAAGCCCGCTTCGATGAGGATTGCTGGCATTCTTGTTCTTCTAAGTACTACTAAATCCGGTCTCACAGACACCCCCAGATTATTAAATCCAACCTTTTCCATTTCATCATTTACATTTCGTGCCATGGCTGCGGGTACTCCGGAATCATTATATACCAGTGTCTGTACACCGCTGTAGGTATTCGCATTTGGACTGGAATTGCGGTGAAATGAAACAAAGTAATCGCCACCGCTTTCGTTGGCAATTCTCGCTTTGTCAATAGGACGCTGGTAAACATCCGTGGTTCTTGTATATACAACAGGGAAGCCATCCTGTTCAAGCTTTTGTCCCACCGCCAGCGCTAATTTCAGATTGTCGTCTTTTTCCCTTCTTCCGTTATATGTGGCTCCGTTGTCGTAGCCACCGTGTGCAGGGTGTCAGATGCGAAAATAATAAGAAAGGGCGAAAGACCGTATCAAAAAGAAAATAGTGAATATGTGATATTCATTTATTATATAAAAATTTTATCAGGATGACAAAAGGTTGTCGGAAGAGATTTTCTTTCAATAACCTTTTTTCATAAAACATTCCTCGTGGCGACAGTAGTTGCAACTGCTGTCGCTTTTTTGCATTTATGCGGCGGGGAAAATATTTTATTATTGGAGGAATGCATAATGAAAGCAAAAACAATCGCACTCGTAAACCAAAAAGGTGGCGTCGGAAAGACCACCACCACACTTAACCTGGGAGCCTGCCTTGCAGAACAGGGAAAGAAGGTGCTCCTGGTGGATTTGGACAGCCAGGGCAACCTGACGTACTGCTGTGGAAATAAGGAAAAGGACTTGGATGTGATTCCTAATACCATGGCAGAGCTCATAGAAGCGCAGATAAGGCAGAAGGAATACAACATTAGGGATTATATCAAAACCTATGAAAATATGTCTTATATCGCCTGCAACGTGCTTATGGCAGATGTTGAAATGCTACTGATAACGGCAACGGAAAGAGAATTCATATTAAAGGAAATATTGGAGCCTCTGAAGGAGGAATATGATTTCATTATCCTGGACTGTGGTCCCACGCTTGGCATTTTTATGCTGAATGCCCTGGTTGCAGCCGATTCTGTTTTAATTCCATCAGAGACGGAGACGTTTTCTGCAGTTGGATTAGAGCAGTTAATAAAGAGTGTCCTCCGGACAAGGAAGCGGTTAAATCCAAATCTGGACATTGACGGCATATTATTTACAAAGGTTACGGAGGCTTTTCAGATTACAAAGAAATATATGCAGCAGATACATGAGAAATACGGTGAGTTTATTCCGATTTATGATTTTGTGATTCCGAGGCTTACCGAGGTATCAAAGGCAATTGATGAAAACCAGCCATTAATTGATTATAAGGACGAACGGATTAAACCGGGGAAAAGTACGGTGGCACAGATGTACCGGAAGCTGGCAAAGGAGGTTATTGTAAATGGGAAGTAATCTGATTGGTTTACAAAATATGTTTGGAAGCGGCGGCGAGACAGAGATTGTAGAGCTGTCAATTGATATTCTGACACCCAGAAAAAATCATAGATTTAGTCCCTCTCCAAAAGCAAAGAGGGACATGATAAAGGAATCCATTCAGGAGCATGGCGTCATCCAGCCGGTAATAGTACGTCCGGCAGAGGATTGTGCATATAAGATTTTGGGGAAATATGAGATACTGGCAGGGCACCAGCGGACGGAGCTGTGCAGGGAGCTTGGAAAGAATACGGTTCCCTGTGTTATTAAAAGCGGTCTGTCGGAAGAGGATGCAGAGCAGTATGTTATGATTACCAACATCCAGCGCTCATGGGAGGAGTTGAGCTATTCGGAGCGTGCAGCCATACTTTCTGAGTACTATACAGCAGTCAAAAATGGAGGGCGCCAAAAGGACGTTTTGGACGAAATTAATTCGTATTTACAAACCTACTCAAAGCCAGTAAATACAAGGGCTGAGGAGGGTTTGTCTCCAATGGAGACAGGAGGCATCCGGGATGTTGCAGAAGAGTATGATTTGAGTAAGGCAACGATAGCACGTTATATCCGAATTGGTACTTTGATAAATGATATTAAATTATTATTGGATGATGAGGAAGTTCCGTTGCGGGCGGCAGTAGAGCTGTCTTACATCAGTGAGGAAAACCAGAATATATTTGTGGAGCTGATGAAAACAGATGGTAACAAGTGTGATATCAAGAAGGCAAAGCTCATCCGGGAATTGCAGCAGAAGGGGAAGCTTACCATAGCCACCATGCAGGAGGTATTATCCGGAGAAAAGACAAAGAAGTCACCGGGAAAGCCAAAGCCGTTTAAGGTAAACGGCGGAATTATAAAGAAGTACTTTAAGCCGGAGGACAAGCAGAAGGATATTGAGGAGATTATTGATAAGGCACTGGAGTTGTATTTCAGTCAGGAATAGGACCTGTAAAATTATGCAAATTGAAAGATTAACAGAGGCATTGGAGGTGCATTATGAGAGAGACAATAAGAGTATTTATAGTTATAACCACAATTCTAACCATGGTTCTAATTGCTTGTTCTAATTACACAGTTGAACGAGAATATGTTCCAGAAGAAAACGAGGTGCAGAGTGTAGAAATAAATAAAGAAACAGGAGAAACGGAAACCAAACAGATATTAGATGTAAAAGGAGAACCATTTAAGTTAGTTTGTGAATACGATACCGGAAGGTATGATATTTCAAAATGGAGAGTAACAGATAGTAAATCTATTGGGATGTATGTACATACCGAAAATTTACCCGATGGTTATGATGTCTATATATACCATGTGCATGCAGATATTTCCATTAAAGCTACAACTCCTCAAGTAGATGGAATTATTCAGGATTCTATGGATGATACCAGTCATGCTGTTAATCAAAATGGTTTTTCCATTAACGACAGTATATATTCTGTCTCTTATACACATCTGACGCTGCCGACGATCTTACGCGT
>UQXF01000109.1 GCA_900544905.1 uncultured Clostridium sp. | reverse complement strand
GTTTTATGGAATCAATGTATTTATAAGAATGAATATGTATTTTGAATGGATTATTATTTTATTATTTCCATCATTGGTTTCTTTGGGAAAAGATGCTATGTCACGTTTTTCTATCAAAACAACAATTATGTTATATTATCTGCTTCTTACAGTATATGGAATATTTATAAATAATGGACATGCGGTACTTCCATATCAAACAATTTTTCAATGAGGAGATATAGTTATGCAGCATAAACAAATTGATGTAATTCAGGTATTAAGAGGGTATGGTGCGCTATCTGTGTTTATCAGTCACTTTTTGGGAGATTATGATAATGTTTTTCATTTTACAGGTCAACTTGGCGTAGCAGTGTTTTTTTTGATAAGTGGCTTTTTGCTGATTTATACAACAGATAACATGAAAAAGGATTTCTTCATAAAACGATTAATCCGCATTGTTCCATTGTATTATTTTATGACATTGGTAGTGGCATTAATCGGATTGGTATATCCCGGTTTGTTGCATACATCAAAAATAACATTATTAAATATTTTGAAATCGTTATTTTTTATACCCAATAGATTAGAAGGTACAGAGTTAATCCAGCCCATATTACCAGTGGGGTGGACGTTATATTCAGAAATTTTTGTTTATTTGATATTTTATTTGTTTTTTAGAATATTTTCTTCAAACATAGGGGCAGGAATCAGTACAGCAACTGTTTTAAGTTTCTTGGTTTGTATTAATACTTGTCTAAATTCAAATAATGTTTTCTTGAATATATATGGAGGATTATACATTTTGTATTATGTTGTGGGAATTCTTTTTGCTATATGTTATAAGAAATATTCTATAAGAGAAGTAAAAATAAAAAATGCCAGCATCTGGGATGGGATTTGTATAATTGGATTTTTGGTATTTTTAATCATGGAAAATTATTATCATATTTCGGTTATTACAGTTTTAATAACTTCATGTATGTTTTGTTTGATTGTATTTCTCGGGGCAAAAACATCATTTAATAATTGTTTTACCTTTGTTGGAAAGATAAGTTTTTCTTTTTATTTATGTCACTATTTTGTGATTAAGGCATTTTCAAGATTATTACCGTTTAATAAAAATTTAGTGGTTGTTGTAATACTATATTTTATGGGTTCATTAGGTCTTACAATTTTTGCTTCCCTTATTTTACATAAGCTATTTGAGGAGAAAGTGCCAAAACTTTTAAAAAGGGTGATAGAGGGAAAACAGAATGGATAAGAGTGTATCTTAAAAAATATATTGATGGATTAAAACTTAAATAAACTATCGAGGATATAGGTTATGATTTCATTTATTATACCAGCTTATAATGCTGAGGATACAATTACAAGAGCAATAAAAAGTATTGCAGATGCAGGTGAAGATAAAGATTATGAAATTATTATAGCGGAGAATGGGTCTACAGATAAAACAACAGAAATCGTAGAATCTTTTCATCAGGGAAATGAAAGGATTCATTTAATTCATTCAGATAAAGGCGTATCGAAAGCGCGGAATGCAGCATTACAGGCTGCCTGTGGTGAATGGATTGTGTTTGTGGACGCAGATGATTTTTTAGAAGAAGCTGCGATGGAAACACTGCAAAAGAATGCAGGGGATTCAAGTGTGGATTTTTGGGTTTACGGTCATAAATCTGGCAGCATGAACAAGACAGTGGTAGATGGAGGGGGGGAGAGAGTCTTTATAGATGGAGAAGTAGGGAACTGCATGGCTAAAATGCTTGAAAATCCAACGAGATATATGCAGGTATGGGCAAAATTGTTTAAAAAATCTATTATAGTAGAAAATAATTTGCAGTTTAATGAAAATCTGCATCTTGCGGAGGATAGCGATTTCACATTACGTTATCTAAAATACTGTAGAAAAGTATGTTTGTCAAACGATATAATATATCATTATTCTCTGGATAATCCATCGACTATGCGTATATATGATGGAAAAAAGGCAATGAGGTATGTATATTCCATGCAGGAATCATCTAAGAGTGTGATTGATGAGAATGATACGATAAAGAAGGCTTTTAGAAAATATGTATTAATGCATATGAATATAGCTATGGTTAGAGAAATTTATGCGATAGATAATCCTGTTAATTTTATTCAGAGGTATAAACAGATGAAGGATTTATGTCACGAAGAAATTTTTAATAACGCTATGAAAGGGGTAAAGCTTAGGGAATGTTTCAATATACGTATGCTGCCGGTATTATTTTTGAAAAGCCATTTAGCCCCTTTGGCAGCAATGATTTTTTATTTAAGAGCAATTCAAAATAATAGAAGAGAAAGATGGATGTGAGTATGCAAGAGAAAAAAATCTTGAAAAATACCAGCATGTTATTAATTTTTAACATTGCAAAAATGTTATTTCCATTTATTACATTACCCTATCTGACAAGAGTGTTTACAACAGAGACTTATGGAACCGTTGCTTATGTAAAAACCGTTATGAATTATATGCAGATTGTGGTGGATTTTGGGTTTATGTTATCTGCAACCAAAGATATTGTTAATGCACAAAATGATAAGGAAAAAATGGAAAGAGCAATAGGTGAGACTTTGACTGCAAAGATTTTATTGTGGCTGATTGCCCTGCTGGTTTTGCTGGTTCTAATATGTGTTTTACCTATTTTGAGAGTTAATGTTGCTTATACGTTGTTGTCTTTTGTTGTGGTATTTGAATCTATATTTCTTATGGATTTTTTGTTTCGAGGGTTAGAAATAATGCACATAATTACCATAAGATTTGTGTTGATGAAGACGATATCTACGGTTTTAACCTTTGTATTGGTAAAGAATGACGGAGATCTCTTATTGATTCCGTTGCTTGATATCCTAGGCTCTTTTATTGCTGTAGTGCTGGTTATATACGAGATGAGGAAAATGGATTTGAAGATTTGTTTTACGGGTATGAAGAAGGTTGTTTCTTCAATAAAAGATTCCTTTGTATATTTTATCTCTAACATGGCATCAATGTCATTTAATGCTTTGGGAACTTTGATAATTGGAATTGAGCTTACGGGAACAGAAGTTGCATATTGGAGTGTTTGTATGCAGATGGTTAATGCGGTTCAAGCCATGTACACACCGATAACAGATGGTATTTATCCAGAGATGATAAAAACCCGAGATATTGGGCTTATTAAGAAAATATTGAAGTATATGATACCAACATTAACAATGGGCTGTATTTGTGTATACTTTATGGCTGAAATTATACTGAACATACTTGGCGGAAAGGAGTATGTAAATGCAGTTCCGGTATTTAGGTGGCTGATTCCTGTTTTATTCTTTGGTTTTCTGGCGATATTATTCGGGTGGCCAACACTTGGAGTTATTGGAAAAACAAAAGAGACAACGGCAACAACTGTGATTTCTGCTATTGTACAGATTATTTGTTTGGCTATATTGATTGTAACGAACCGGTTTACATTAATTACAGTGGCTATTGTAAGATCTGTTACAGAGTTAGTATTGTTTGGTACGAGATTTGGATGCTTTTTGAAATATAAAAATATATTGAACGATAAGAAGAAAGGGTAATAAAAAAATAATGAGAAGATTAAATACAAGAGAGATACAAGAATGTGAGTTAGAAATATTAAAATGTTTTAAAAATTTTTGCCAAAAGAATAAATTGTTTTATGTGTTGTGTGCAGGAACATTGATAGGGGCAGTCAGACATAAAGGTTTTATTCCGTGGGATGATGATATAGATGTGCATATGCTTCGCCCTGATTATGAGAGATTAGTATATGGCGATGATTTAGATTACAGTATGCTGCCACCGCATATAAAAATATGTAAATGGCAGGATGGTACATTAAATTATCCATTTATAAAGCTCATTGATACACGGACGAAAATTGATTCAAAATATATTGATAATATGTACGAGGTTTCTTCTGTGTGGATAGATGTTTTTCCTATTGATGCATTACCTTCAGATACAAGAGAGTGTGATAAATTATTCAAAAAATCTACCAGACTGCGCCAGATATTAACCATTAAAATGTCACAATCCAAACAGGGAAAAACTCGGTGGAAAAAAATATTAAAACCTGTACTGAAAATTATTTTTAAACCAATTAGTATCAAAGCATTATGTAAAAAAATAGATGATGTGTCTAATACCTATAATCTAGATTCGTGTGAATACATAAGGCATTTGGTTTGGGGAGATACAAGAAAGCAACGAATTCCAAAGGACGAATTTGTTAGGACTGTTCAGGTGGAATTTGAAGGTGAAAAGTTTAATGCACCATCTAACTATGATGAGTATTTAAGGCAAATGTACGGGGATTATATGAAAATCCCCCCAAAAGAACAACAGATAACACATAATATGGTTGTTTGGATAGATGAATAATTTCATGATATGGTCAGGAGGAATAGCTAATGGAAAAAAAGTATAAATTAGGATATACATGTGGTGTATTTGATTTGTTTCATGTAGGACATCTAAATTTATTGGAAAGATGTAAGGAACAATGTGAAATATTGGTTGTGGGATTATGTGGTGATGATTATGTTCGCAATATTAAGCATAAGGAACCGGTTATACAAGAAAAGGACAGGGAAAGAATATTGAAGGCTCTTCGCTGTGTAGATGATGTTGTCCTGGTTTCAATTGATGAAATTGATGATAAAATGCTTGCTTTGAAGAGAGTTGGATTTGATGTTTTGTTTTCAGGAGATGATTGGAAGGGAAGTGAACGATACACAAATACAGAAAAGCAATTTGCGCAATTAGGTGTTAGCATTGAGTATTTGTCATATACCAAAGGTGTATCAACTTCACAAATTAAAGAAAAAATGAAAAAATGTGAAGAGTAAAAAGACAGCTTGTTATAAGGAGAAATTAGATGTATGATTATTTAATAGTAGGTTCTGGTCTTTACGGAGCAGTATTTGCCCATGAAGCAAAAAAAGCAGGTAAATCTGTTCTTGTCATTGATAAGCGTTCTAATGTTGGTGGAAACATTTACACAGAAAAAATAGAAAGTATCCATGTACATAAATATGGTGCCCATATTTTTCATACAAATAATAAAAAGGTATGGGATTATGTTACACAATTTGCGGAATTTAACCGTTTTACAAACTCGCCGGTTGCCAATTACCATGGGGAACTGTATTCTATGCCGTTTAATATGTATACTTTTAATAAGATGTGGGGGGTAGTAACACCAGAAGAAGCTAAGGCAAAAATAGAAGAACAGAGAAAAGAGATTACCGGTGAACCAAAGAATTTAGAGGAGCAGGCTGTTTCCCTGGTTGGAAGGGATATCTTTGAGAAGCTTGTAAAAGGATATACTGAAAAGCAATGGGGACGTGATTGTAAGGATTTACCTTCATTTATTATTAAGCGGCTGCCAGTAAGATTGACATTTGATAACAATTATTTTAATGCACTTTATCAAGGAATCCCTATTGGCGGCTATACTAAGATGGTTGAGAAAATGCTTGAGGGCATTGAGGTACGATTAGGTGTGGATTATTTGGAGAATAAGGCAGAATTAGATGAGCTAGCAGAGAAGATAATTTACACAGGACCGATTGATGCGTATTTTGGTTACAAGCTTGGTGCATTAGAATACCGTTCTGTTCGTTTTGAAACAGAAGTATTAGATAAGCCTAACTTTCAGGGAAATGCTGCTGTAAATTATACGGACCGGGAGACACCTTGGACAAGAATTATTGAGCATAAGTGGTTTGAATTTGGTAAGGATGAAGAAGGAAATGATTTACCAAGAACTGTAATTAGTCGGGAGTATTCTTCGGAATGGAAGCCAGGAGATGAGCCGTATTATCCAGTAAATGATGAGAAGAATAGTGTGTTATATGAAAGATATAGAGAACTGGCAAAACAGGAGAGGAAAGTTTATTTTGGAGGAAGACTAGGAGAGTATAAGTATTATGATATGGATGCAGTGATTGCAGCTTCACTTGATTTGGCGAATATGCAAATATGATTCGGGAAATCATTTAAAAGCTATTTTACATGTTCGCAAATTAATCAAAAAGTACAAACCGGATATTATTTACTGTCATAGCAGCAAGGCCGGAGCAATTGGGCGTATAGCTGATTTAGGTATCCGTAATAAAATTATATATAATCCACATGGATGGGCTTTTAATATGGAATGTGGAAATAAAAAGAAGATGCTCTATCGTTGGATAGAGCGTTTTTTGGCGTGCTTCACAAATTGTATAATTGCCATTTCAGACTATGAAAAAGAATCAGCGGTTGCTAATTGTATTTGTAAACCGGAAAAAATCCAGGTAATCTATAATGGAATAGATTTGGATTTCTATGCAAAGGAAATTACAGATTGCTCCGTTACCAGAGCAGATTTAGGCATTTCCGGGGATGCATATGTTATTGGTTTTGTAGGGCGATTATCAAAACAAAAGTCACCGGACGTATTTATAAAGGCAGCAGCAAAAATTAAGAAAAGGATTCCGCAGGCATATTTTTTGATGGTTGGAAATGGAGAGGAACGGGAACAGACGGAACAGCTCATAACAGAATTAGGATTGTGGGATTGTGTACATATTACTGGCTGGGTGGATAATCCCATGGGGTATGTAATGTTGTTTGACCAGGCAATGCTGCTATCACGCTGGGAAGGCTTTGGGCTCGTTCTGGCAGAATTTATGTGGGCGAAAAAGCCGGTTGTGGCAACCAGGGTAGATGCAATTCCGAACCTTGTTTCAGATGGAATGAATGGACTATTAGTAGAAAAAGATGATGTGGATGCAGTGGTGGCAGCTGCTGTGCGGATATATGAAGATAAAAGGTTAGCAGAACAATTGTGCGAGAAGGGAAAACAGGTTGTTCTGGAACGATTTTTCATAAAAAGAGTTGTAGAAGAGCATGAAAGATTGTTTGCCGGATTGTAGGTAAGTATTTTTAGTATTTTTAAGGTTGCCATTTCCCTCATAATCCTTTACAATTAAATTAATTGTTCAAACTTGGAGAGGAAAGGGGGAAAATGAAGCCGGAAAACAGACATAAGCCATAGTATCCTGGATAGTTGTTTATGATGCAGAAGAACAGGAGGATACATATGGAAGAAAAGAATATTTTAGTAAAAGAAACGGAAAGACGGTGCCCGGATTATAAGGAATGGAAGGGTGAAATCCGCTACCGCCTGACAAACGATTATATGTTTCGGGCGGTAATGCAGAAGAACAGCAACGTATTGAAGCATCTGATATGTGCAGTCACGGGAATTGATGCGGATACGGTGACGGTTCTGGATATCTGCAACCCAATTGAACTTGGGGAAGAGATGAACAGCAAGACCTGCATTCTGGACATCAAGGTTCTGCTGAATAAGGAGCAGTACATTAATGTGGAGATGCAGGTTGTCAAGCAGAGTTACTGGAAGGAGCGTTCACTGACCTACCTTTGCAGGACTTACGATAACCTGAATGAGGGGCAGGATTACGCTGATGCAGTGCCTGTCTTACAAATCAGTATTCTGGATTTTGATTTGTTTGAGGATGTGGAGGAGCTTCTTTCCAGATATTATCTGATTAATGAGAATCCGGAGTACCATAACCGGTACATTGACGGTTTTGGGATTTTTGTTCTGAACCTTCGCCAGATTGATAATGAAAGGGTTATCCAAAGGGAAGGGGAATCCGAGCTGTATCAGTGGGCGGAGCTGTTTCGTGCACAGAGTTGGGAGGAATTGTGTATGCTTGCCGAAAAAAATGAAAAGATTGATGAATGTGTATATACGATGGCACAGCTGAGCGAAGACGAGAAAATCCGAATGCAGTGTGAAGCCAGAAAGGATAATCTTGCTATAGAGATTGGAATTCGGAAACGCGCCCTGCAGGAAGGTTTGGAGGAAGGACGCAAGGAAGGTTTGGAAGAAGGACACAGGGAAGGCTCCCTGCATAAAGCCCGGGAGATTGCAAAAGAACTTCTGGATGTGCTGGATAAGCCAACAATTGCCGAAAAGACAGGACTTTCCATGGAGGAAATAGAAGCTTTGGAAAAGTGAGCCTGCCGGGGAGGGTAACATGAAACATGTATAGACAGAATGACAGACGCTTCCAGGATGTTAGGTCTTGTCAGTTTGGTGGACCTGAGCAATTTTGATAGGATAAATGCAGCAGTTGATATATTGTATGGCGGAGGACAGGATGAACAAAGGAAGCGTCTTAATTGTGGAGGATTGTAAAGAGATAAGTGATATGCTGGCAGCATTTCTTAACGGACACGGCTATGAGGCGGAGTGTGCCTATGATGGACGGAAAGCGTCCTTTTTGTTGAGGAACAAGGAATACAGCATTATTCTGATGGATTTAATGCTGCCCTATAAGAGTGGTGACAGCCTCATTGAAGAGCTCCGGACTCATGCGGATACACCGGTTATCTGTCTGTCTGCCAAGTCTGGTATGGAGACACGGCTGGAGGTGCTTCGCATGGGGGCGGATGATTATATATTGAAGCCCTTTGATTTGGACGAAGTGCTGGTGCGGATGGAAGTGGTGCTGCGAAGAAGCGGTGTGCCCGGGAAAACAAAGGATGCAGACGGAGATAAGGAATTTCTGGTTTGCGGAAACCTGCGGATGGCTTTGGCGGAACACCGGGTAGAATACCAGGGCAAAAACATTTCTCTTACTTCCAAAGAAATGCAGCTGCTTAAGCTTTTTTTGGAGCAGCCCACAAAGACATTTACGAAAGCGAATTTGTATGAGTCGGTATGGCAGAATACCTATTATTATGAGGATAATACCATCAATGTACATGTCAGTAATCTAAGGAGCAAGTTAAAAAAAGCAACAGGCCATGACTATATTGAAACGGTGTGGGGAATCGGATACCGGTTAAGGAGCGGGGCAAAGGAGGACAGGTGAAATGTGGCTGGGTATTAGTGTGATATCGGTTTTTCTTTGTGCCGTGCTGTTGCTATATATCTTCTTCCTAAAGAGGGAAATGAAAAGCTTCCGGAAGGAGCTTCTTTTAACGAGAGAGAAAACATATAACCGTCAGCTCCGGGTGTCCTTATTTGACAGGGATTTAACGGAACTGGCTGCTGAGATGAACCGTAATCTGGATTACCAGAAGCAGTTAAAGCTTCAGGCAGAACAGACAGAAGGAAGGCTTAAGCAGTCTGTTTCGGACATTGCCCATGATTTGCGGACGCCGCTTACGGTGATAAAGGGAAATCTGCAGATGATGAACCGGGATGGCTCCATGAGTGAAACAGACAAAGCCTATCTGTCTATCTGCCAGGATAAGACGGAAACCTTGAAAAATATGGTAGATGATTTTTTTGAACTGTCTGTGCTGGAAAGTGATAATATTCCGGCGGCACTTTCGGATGTGGATGTTACCAGGCTGCTGGTACAGTTTGTTGTGGACCATGAGGCGGTAATCAGAGCGCACCGGCTTGTGCCGGATGTAAAGCTTCCGGAGAAAAGTGTTATAGTGTCATTGAATGAGCAGATGTTTTCGCGGATGCTCAGTAATTTGCTGAATAATGTAATAAAATATGCAGAAGATTCGTTTCGTCTGTCTATGGAGGTTTTGGAAGTCGATGAAAAAGCGGTGTGCCGGATTGCATTTTCAAATGGATTGCAGCCGGGGGCAAATCCGGACGTGGAGCATTTGTTTGAGCGCACCTACCGGGGGAATCAGGTAAGGCAGGGCTCCGGGGCAGGGCTGGGTCTCTATATCGTAAAGCTTTTAGCTGACAGACAGGGGATAGAGGTTTTTGCAGAGAGGGAAGCGGATGAATTAACGGTTGGAATGCGGTGTCAGATAAAGGGATAAGAGCGAAACAGCATATCCTGTAACAGGT
>UQXF01000108.1 GCA_900544905.1 uncultured Clostridium sp. | reverse complement strand
CCACTGACGTTCTCAAATGTCCTACAAACATAAATTTGTTACATTTGCACAACTCGCATTTTGAAATAATGAGTTTCGCAATTGTCTGAAATTACAGAATGGTGGAAAGGAGATTAAAATTATGGAAACAATAAAATTAAGTAATGGTGTGGAAATGCCTATGGAAGGATTTGGTGTCTTTCAGGTGCCGGAGGCAGAGGTCTGCAAACAGGCAGTCAGCGATGCACTTGCAGCAGGATATCGTCTGATTGATACAGCAGCCGCCTATTTTAACGAGGAAGCTGTTGGTGCAGCCATTAAAGATAGCGGGATTCCCCGTGAAGAGCTGTTTATCACCACAAAGCTGTGGATTCAGGATGCGGGATATGAAAATGCAAAAAAAGCATTCCAGACCTCATTGGATAAGCTGGGACTTGATTATCTCGACCTTTATCTGATTCACCAGCCAATGAGTGATTATTACGGTTCCTGGCGGGCAATGGAAGAGCTTTATAAAGAAGGGAAAATCCGTGCCATTGGCGTATGCAATTTTTACCCGGAACGTCTGACGGACCTTTGTGTAAATGCCGAGATTGCACCGATGGTAAATCAGGTGGAGCTTCATCCATTTTTTCAGCAGGCTGACGCACTGAAAAATATGGAAGAATTTAAGGTGCAGCCGGAGGCATGGGGACCTTTTGCGGAAGGAAAGTTCAATATATTCTCCAATGAAACGCTTTTGGCTATTGCCAAAAAGTATGGAAAAAGCGTAGCACAGGTGGCTCTTCGCTGGAACATTCAGCGCGGTGTGGTTGTTATTCCAAAATCCGTTCACAAGGAGCGTATGGAGGAAAATCTGGATATTTGGGATTTCACCCTGAGTGATGAAGATATGAAGGCAATCAGCCTTCTGGATAAGGGTCATAGTGAAATTATTGACCACAGTGCGGCTGAAACAGCAAAATGGTTAAACAGCTGGAAAATTCACGATTAAAAAGGAAAATATCAAAACAGGAGCAGAATCCATAAAGGAAAATGCTCCTGTTTTTTCTATTTTGTCAGATATGGAACAAAATGCGGCGGAAGTACTAAAAGGGCGTATTTAGTCATTTCTTCCGGTGATTCTTTCATTCCTCTTGAAAACCACATCAGAAGATGATTAAAAATGCCGCCGATATAAAAAGATACCTCATATTGTTCCACTAATGGTTTGCTGGTATCAATTTGAAAGTAAAAATATTTTTTTAGTACATTTAGGAGTACCATTGATAATCCGGCATGGTAGATAACAAGCATTTGTTTTCTGTAATTCATAAAATGCGAAAATAATTTCTGAAGATATGTTTTTAAGTCCAGCTTTTGAAACTGGATTTGTTCAAGATACTCACTCATAACGGAATCCAAAAAGTAAAAAATAACATCTTCTTTTCCGGTAAAATGCCGATAATAAGTAGAACGGTTTACACCGGCTTTTTTGACCAGCTCATCAATGGTGATACTGTGAAAATCTTTCTCCGACATTAGAATCAGCAAAGCATCTACAATATAAGATTTCATCATTTTGGTGGTGGTAGATTTTCTTCTCATAAAGCAACAAAACCCCCTTGCATGTCGCAGTTAAGCCGGGAACTATTGAAAACCCGGTTGAAATTGTTATAATAAAGAAACATTTGTCTCTTTTTATTGTAACCATATGTGTACAAAAGTCAAGACAGATGATTGGAAAAATTTATATTAAAAGGTGGTATTTGTAGCGTGAATGAAAATGCAAATAGTTTTTTGGGG
The DNA here is from genome assembly GCA_900544905.1 of uncultured Clostridium sp. GTDB lineage: Bacteria > Bacillota > Clostridia > Lachnospirales > Lachnospiraceae > CAG-590. The sequence goes on along the minus strand of UQXF01000108.1, from coordinate 8,352 downwards.
GAAGCACCCATCGGAAAACTGATGGTGAAATTTGCTGTTCCCAGTATCATATCTATGTTGATAGCGGCACTCTATAATATGGTAGACCAAATCTATATCGGGCATGGCATCGGCTATCTGGGAAACAGTGCAACTTCTGTTGTATATCCATTGACGGTGATTGCCCTTGCCATTGCGCTGTTATTCGGCAGCGGCTGTGGGGCGTATTTCAGTATTTGTCAGGGAAGGAAAGAATACGAAAAATCATGTAAAGCGGTGGGCAATGCTTCTTTGATGACACTGCTGTGTTCCCTTGCTTTGGTTGCTGTTTACTGTATTTTTCAGCAGCAGTTCTTAGGCTTGTTTGGAGCAACAGAAAATAATGTGGCTTATGCAACGGAATATTTCAGTTATCTGGTAATAGGTATACCTTTTTATATGCTTTCTAATATGCTGAACATTATTATTCGTGCAGACGGAAGCCCACGGCTGGCGATGGGAATAAATTGTATCGGCTGTGTCCTGAATATTATTCTTGACCCGATTGCCATTTTTGTGTTGGATTTGGGTATGATGGGCGCTGCAGCTGCGACTGTGATTGGACAGGCGGTTTCCGGAATTCTGTCTGTTGTTTACCTGTTCCACACCAAGAGCTTTCATCTGAAAAAACAAAGCTTTCTGCCTGAGTGGAAAACGATTAAAAATGTTATGACATTGGGAATCAGCAGTTTTTTTACACAGGCAACCATTGTTGTCGTGACCGCTGTATTGAATAATGCCCTTGTGAAATATGGCGCATTATCCAAATATGGAGCAGACATACCGCTTACAGTAATCGGTATTGTTATGAAAATATTTTCTGTTATTTCTGGTGTCTGTATCGGGCTTACCATAGGGATACAGCCGATTGCAAGCTATAATTATGGCGCAGGAAACATGAGCCGCGTGAAAGAGTTGTTTAAGAAAATGCTGATTTCCGAGTTTTGCATCGGTGCGGTTGCTCTGATTGCATTTGAGGCTTTTCCGGCACAGATTGTCAATATATTTGGAAGCGGGGATGCTTTATATATGGAGTTTGCCACTTTGACCATGCGGATTTATCTCAGTGGAATCGTGTTTACCTGTGTCCAAAAGGGCTGCGGCGCATTTATGCAGGCGGTAGGAAAGCCTCTCTTTTCCGCTACCATGTCGCTGGTTCGGGAAGTAGTCCATGTGGTGCTGATTCTTGTGCTGCCTGTCAGTCTGGGTGTAATGGGAATCCTGTATTCAGCCCCTGTCAGTGATATTGTGGCAATCATTGTGACCGGACTGTTGACATTCCGGCTTATGCGGCATTTAAGCGTGAGTGGAAAAGAAAATGCACTCAGCTAATACGAAGTCTGCATTGCCTTTTCCCGCCATGTGTCCGTATCTGCTTTTAATTTTTCGCATAGCGAATCTATTACATCAGGGGCATCTGCACCAACAGCCAAATGCAAAGGCGGGGTTTGGGATGAAGCAACTTCTATCAGCAGTTCTGCCAGTTTTTCTGGGTCTCCCGGTTGCTGGTGATTTTGTGCGTTTTCAATGAAAGAAGTCTGCCATCTGCCTGCATCATAATCTTCTATATGGATATCAGGCGTTGTTCCCCAAGTACCTTTATCATAAAATCCTGTCCGGAATAAACCGGGAGCAACATTTGTAACCTTAATTCCAAATTGCTCCACTTCAAATGCGAGAGAGGTTGAAAATCCTGTCACAGCAAATTTAGAAGTATGATAAGGAACAGGACCTGCACAATATCCGGCTCCTGAAGCAATATTGAAAATATGGCCACTGCGCTGTTTACGCATTACAGGAAGGACAGCTCTTGTCACACGCATAAGTCCAAACAGATTCACTTCAAATAATCTGCGGATAGTTTCTTCACTGGTTTCCTCAAAATTTGTCACCGCACCATACCCGGCATTATTGACAAGTATATCAATGCGCCCAAATCTTTCAACAGCCTTATTTACCACTGTTTTATATAGGTTCTCATCCGTATCTGAAACATCTAATGTCAAATTGATTGCGTTATTTTTGAATTGCTCTGCAATAACAAATCCTTGCTTTTTTCTTGTTGTTGCCACAACAAAATCACCGGCTTGTAATGCTGCATTTGCAATGGCGTTGCCAATTCCTTTTCCTGCTCCCGTTATGAACCAAACTTTTTTCATTCTTTTATGTCCTTTCCCATGTGTATCTTTTCGATACACAGATTTGTATATTTTTCCCAAAGGTCCGTCATTATTTTCTGTTCCTCTTCCGATAAAGAGGCAAAGGTTTCCAGCTCTGCCTTTTCAATCGTTGAAATCACTTCTTTTTGAAACGTCTTTCCCTTTTTAGTAAGCAAAATAGAACGTGAGCGTGCATCCTGCGGCTTTTCTGTCAATAAGGATTAAATGGACTGGTTGGATACAAGCACAAAGAAATGAATCAGATTTATTCTTCTGTCCGAATCAGATTGCTCACATACGGGCGTTTGCCGGAAAGCACCTCGTCGTAGAAATTTTGCTTCCAGTCGATATAAGCCACACTATCTTCCAGCTCCTGAATAGAGTTGCGCAGCTCCGCCTGTTTTTTTGCCAGCATTTTCTTGCGTAGCATAATGGTAGATTCTCCTTGCAGGCATAATTCCAGGTATTCTTTCATTTCCAGGATACTCATGCCGCATTTTTTTAAACAGGTAAGGTCTTTAATCCATTTTACATCTTTTTCGTCAAAAATCCGGCGATTGTTGCTGTCTCTTTTGACATTGGGAATTAGCCCTTCATTACAATAGTATTTTAAGGTCTGGTAGGTCATATTTAATTCCCGGCAAACCTGCATCATCGTATACATAATAATTACCTCCTGTATTGTTCACAAAATTTTCATAAAGTAAATTTTCAAAAGTTATTGACCGGTAGTAACTACCGGAATATATAATCGGTTGAAAGAATCGGTTCAAACAATCGCATTGTAGCACAAGAATGGCAGAATTGCAAGAGAAGGGAGTGGTATATCGGGACAATAAAAAGGTCTTAACAAATTTTACGAGATAAGGAGGTTCTTATTTATGAATATGGATACAGAAAAAAGGGTTCAAAAATTATTTGCAGGAGTTTCGTCTACTTTGCATAAGACGGATTCTGAATTTGTAGAAATTATCGCAAATTTTTCCCAGAACGAAGTGACACAGGCAAGCAAGCTGAGCCAAAAGGAACAAATACTCTGCATTTTATCTGCATTGCTCGGCTGTCAGGGCATGGGAGAATTTAAAAATATGCTTCATGCGGCTCTCAACGCAGGAGTTGAGCCTGTTGCGATTAAAGAGGTTATTTATCAGGCAACGGCTTATCTGGGAATTGGCCGCACCTATGATTTTCTTGTAGCGGCAAATTTGGTTATGGAGCAGCATGGTATCGAGCTTCCGCTTGCAGCCCAGGCGACAGCTAATGAAGAGACCCGATTTGAGGATGGACTCACAAAACAGGTGGAGCTGTTTGGAGAGGACATGGCAAAAAGGCAGACCGATGCTCCGGTTCTTCGCAGGAATATTAACCGCTGGCTGGCGGATAATTGCTTTGGGGATTACTATACCCGGAAGGGTCTGAACAATCAGGAGCGTGAGATGATTACATTCTGCTTCCTTCTCGCCCAGGGCGGCTGTGAAAATCAGCTTCGCGGGCACACAGCGGGAAATTTCGGCGTAGGAAATGATAAAGAAAAGCTGTATAGCGTGGTGGAGCAATGTATGCCGTATATTGGCTATCCCCGCAGTTTAAACGCTATGAATATCATAGACGAAGTGGCAAGTGCTATGGAAAATTAAACGTTGCTGCCACTCATAATGGCAAAAGACATGAAAGATTCACATAAGTTTTTTCAAAAGGCTATTGACCGATAGTAACAACCGCAAAGTATAATCGGTTATAACAAGCGGTTCATACAAACGTATTGTAACTTTTAAATTACAGGAGGGCATTAACATGGACAAATTTATATTTTCTTTTCCGACAAAGGTTTATTTTGGTGAAGGGAGCGCAGAGCAGGCTTTCGGTGCAGAGCTTGGTAAGGTTGGCGAAACCGTAATGCTGGCTTATGGCGGCGGTTCCGTAAAAAAGAACGGTATTTATGATGAAATGAAAACCCTGCTTGAACGGGCAGGTAAAAACGTGGTGGATTTCTCTGGGATTATGTCGAACCCCACGTACACTAAGGTTCAGGAAGGCGCGGCGCTTGCCCGTGAGCATCATGTAGACTTCATTCTGGCGGTAGGCGGCGGCAGTGTCATCGACTGCTGCAAGGTGGTTTCTGCACAGGCCATGCTGGATGAAGATATTTGGGAAATGGAGTACGGCAAAGGAAAATTCCCTACAGAAGGGATTCCGATGGGAGCGGTTGTGACGGCTTCCGGCACCGGTGCGGAAATGAACGCAGGTGCAGTCATTACGTATGAGGAGAAGAAGTGGAAAGGACCGGTTTTTGGAACCGCAGCCTCCTTTGCCGTTTTGAATCCGGTTTATACCATGTCAGTGCCGCCTATGCAGGTGCTTTCCGGTGCTTTTGATACACTGAGCCATGCGATGGAAACCTACTTCGGTACCTCTGATGAAAATAATGTGTCGGATGATGTGTCGCTGGCAATCATGCGTAACACGGTAGTCAATATGCGCCGTCTGCTGAAAAATATGGATGATTGTCAGGCCCGGAGCAATCTAATGTGGGACTCTGCCATGGCAGAAAACGGAATTTTGAAATGTGGCCGTCTGACCGACTTTCAGGCACATCAGATGGAGCATCAGCTGAGTGCATATACGGATTGTAACCATGGGCAGGGACTTGCGGTAATCCATCCCGCCTATTACCGCCATATCGTGGAGGATGCGCCGAAAAAATTTACCCGGTTTGCAAAGGTGGTTTTCAATGTAGATACTGCTGAGGCGGGTGTGGATGCTCTGGAAAACTTTATCAAGGAATGCGGGCTTCCTACCAAAATGGGACAGCTTCAATCCATGGTGGAAATCACGCCGGAGGTATTACGGCAGGTTGCGGATACCTGCAATATCATTAAGGTTGGTCCACGGGAGCTTGACCGGGAGGAAATCTATCAGATTCTGATGGAATGTATGTAAGGAGGGATAGCAATGAAGCGTAAAAAAGGGTTGATTGCGGGTATCGCAGTGTTAATTATTATCGCAATTGCTTTCGCAGGGTATAACATTTACCGTTATCCGGTGGCGCTCAGGAACTTATCGGATAATTCTCTGGACGATTCGCAGGTTGAGGAGGTGAAAGAAGAAATTCTCTCCGAATCCGGCAAAAAAGTGCTGGTTGCTTATTTTTCCTATTCCGGCACAACAAAAAATGTTGCAACCGCTTTGAGCGAAAAAACCGGGGGCGACTTGTTTGAAATTGCAGTTCAGGATGGCTATTCCGACGTGTATCAGGAATCTAACCGTGAAATCAGAAATAATGAGAGACCTGTGCTTACCAATACCGTCTCCAATATGGATGAGTACGACATTGTGTTTGTGGGATATCCGGTATGGTGGCATGCAACACCGGCTCCCGTCAACACGTTTTTGGAAAGCTATAATCTGACCGGGAAACTCATTATTCCGTTCTGTACCAGTGGTAGAAGTGACATTGATGAAACAATGCCCACATTCCTCAATTCCTGTGACGGTTTAGCGGTATATGGGGAAAGACGGATTAGCGGGACGAGTGAGCTTGACGGATGGCTTTCGGAATTAGGGTTGGCAGGAAATGTTGCACAGCCCGGGGATGAAACGCAGGTTGAATCTTCGGATTCTGAAACAACTGTAAGCGAGGAAGGTAAAGAGACAACAGGAGTATCTGGTGAGAATGGAAAAACTCTGATTGTATATTTCTCATGGTCTTCCTCCGGGAACACCGAGAAAATGGCAACCTACATTCAGGAGCAGACTGGCGGCGACCTGCTGGAGCTTGAACCACTGAATCCCTATCCGACAGACTATGAAGAATGTGGAGATGTTGCACTGGTGGAGCGTGACGAAAATGCCCGCCCGGAAATTGCCAATCTGCCGGATTCCATTTCGGAATACGATACAGTTTTCGTGGGCTATCCTATCTGGTGGCATACGGCTCCGATGATTATCGGCACCTTTCTGGAAAATTATGACTTGAGCGGTGTGGAAATTTACCCATTTGCCCAGTCTGCTTCCATGGATACAGAGCAGTTTGATAATTCCATGGAATTTGTACGGGAAAGTGCTGCGGGAGCGAATGTCCATAATGGTTTGTTTACAGAGGCATCCGATACAGAGGGTATCCTTGGTTATCTGACGGAGAATGGATTTGCAGATAATTAGTAAATGAGGAAGGAGTTCAGACAGAAAATGAGTAAAAATGTATTAATTATTTCGTCCAGCCCCCGTAAGGGCGGTAATTCAGACACACTTTGTGAACAGTTTAAGAAAGGAGCAGAAGAAGCGGGCAACCAGGTGGATAAAATCCGGCTCGCAGAGTTTACCATTGACTATTGTTCCGCCTGCTATGCCTGTAAAAAGCTGGGGCATTGTGTAAAGAAGGACGATATGGAACAGGTCATTGCGAAAATGCGGGATGCGGATGTGATTGTGCTGGCTACTCCCGTATACTTCTACACCATGTGTGCACAGATGAAAACCATGATAGACCGTACTTTGGGCGGGGCGCAGAAAGCAGGCCTGGAAAACAAAGAGTTTTATCTGATTGCAACGGCTGCTGACGGGAAAGCCGCAATGGAACGGACGATTGACGGACTGCGAGGTTACATAGAATGTCTGCCGGGAGCAAAAGAGATGGGTGTAATCTATGGCGCAGGAGCCTGGCAGCTTGGCGATATTCAAAGAAATCCTGCCATGCAGGAAGCATACCAGATAGGTAAAAATATTTGTTGAAAGATATAAAAAGTAAAGGAGCAAACTTCTATGAAAAAAATAACAGCTATATTTCTTTCTGTTTTGCTGGTTCTTTCTCTGGCAGCCTGTGGCGACAGCAATCAGAATACTGTGGAGGATATACCGGCAGAAACGGAGGCAACAATTCCGACAACAGAACTCAATGACAGCGGTACGGAAGAAAGCACAGTGGAGCCCACAGATAATGAAACAGAAAACGTAGAAACTTCGGATACGGCGGAGGCAGGAAGCGGTAATATTCTGATTGCATATTTCTCTGTCATGGAAACAGACGGTGTGGACACAGTATCCGGTGCCAGTCGTGTTGCAGTAAACGGGGAGGTTTTGGGCAATAATGAGTACATTGCGCAGATTATTCAGCGTGAAACTGGAGGGACTTTGTTTGCCATTGAAACGGTACAGGAATATCCCACAACACACAATCCCCTTTTAGAGTTTGCCTATAATGAGAAAGCGGATAATGCCAGACCGGAGCTTGCAACACAGATTGAGAATTTCGACAGCTATGATGTCATTTTCCTCGGTTATCCTAACTGGAACGCTGATTTTCCGATGCCGCTGTATACATTTCTTGAAGAATATGATTTTAGCGGCAAAACCATTATTCCGTTTACTACGCATGGTGGCAGCGGCTTTTCCGGAACGATTCAGACAATTTCTGAATTACAACCGGGTGCAACTGTTATTTTTGACGGACTATCCATTTCCCGAAACAGTGTGTCGAAAGCAGAGAGCGAGGTTGTAAATTGGGTAAGCAGTCTGAATTTAACAACTGAGTAACAATAACAGGTAAGAGCCTGCCCGTGGTTTGACAGGCAGGCTCTTATCTGTAAATGGGAGGATTGTTTTTAATGAAGAAAAAATTTGTATTTAAGATAGCCGTTGACATGGTAATGACAGTCTTATTGCTGTTTCTTATGGCACGGCAGCTTACCGGGGATTCTGCACATGAATGGCTTGGAGCAGGTATGCTTATTTTATGGATTGCCCATCATATTTTGAACCGGAGCTGGTACAGTCATCTATTTAAAGGGAAATATACACCTATACGGATTTTACAGACAGTAACAAATTTTGCTGTACTACTTTCCATGCTTGGTTTAATGGTAAGCGGAATCATTCTTTCCAGGGAGGTCTTTGGTTTTCTGCCGGTTTCCGGCGGTATCGCTCTGGCAAGACCTTTACATGTACTTTCTGCATTTTGGGGATTTGTGCTGATGGCTCTGCATCTCGGCCTACACTGGAATATGATTCTCGGCATGGTGCGTAAAGCCACCGGGCCGGTTACCTCCAAACCGCGGCGAATTCTTCTGCGCATAGCTGCGGCCTTGGTTGCCGGATATGGTCTTTATGCTTTCCTGAAAAATCAATTTCCTGTCTCTTATACACATCTCCGAGCCCACGAGACTCGACGTCATCTCGT
>UQXF01000107.1 GCA_900544905.1 uncultured Clostridium sp. | reverse complement strand
CGAGATGACGTCGAGTCTCGTGGGCTCGGAGATGTGTATAAGAGACAGATTACAGCCAGATAAATCGTCACAAAAAAGCAGGCAATATAATCCCGCTTGCAGTACTGCAACGGCTTCATTTTTGTTCTTCCCTCTCCCCCATGATAACATCTGGCATCCATAGCCAGCGCCAGTTCATTACTCCTTCTTACTGCGGATACAAAGAGCGGAAGTATAATCGGCATCAGCTTTCTCAATCTTGCAAGCAGCTTCCCTTCCTTAAAATCAATTCCTCTCGCCATCTGCGCTTTCATAATTTTGTCAAGCTCCTCTACGAGAATCGGCACAAAACGAAGTGCAATGGACATAATCATTGCAAATTCATGTACCGGTACATTTAACTTCTTCATCCAGCCTAACATTTTTTCCAGACCGTCAGTCAATGCATTGGGCGTTGTGGTATAAGTCATCATACTGGAGCCAATAATCATAAATACCAGTCTCAGCCCAAGATACACAGCGGATACCAGCCCCGCCTCCGTAATCTTAATAAATCCCCACTGGAATACAACTGTAACACCCTTAACAGTGAACAGATTTACCACAACGGTAAACAAAATAATCATTGCCAGCGCCTTTAAGCCCTTTAAAATAAACTTAAGAGGCACCTGAGACAACCTGATATATACTGCCAGCACCAAAAAGGCTGCCAGATAGAGAAACGGATTTCTGGGAAAAAACAGGGTTATCACATAAACCAATGTAAAGATGATTTTAACCCGTGGGTCCAGGCGGTGGATAACAGAATCCGTATTATAAAATTGTCCAATTGTCATATCCCTAACCATAGCTTTACCCGACCTTTAACTTCAGCAATTCCCCACAGATATCTGCCCGTCTGCAATTTGTTATGTCCACGTCAATTCCCACATTTTTCAAACCATGCAGAATTTTCATTCCCACTGGTACATCAAGTCCTATCTGCTCCAATCTTTCTACCTGCTCAAATACCTCCCAGACAGCCCCATCCATACATTTTCTGCCCTGCTCCATAACAACTACCCGGTCTGCATACTCCGCAACCTCTTCCATGGAGTGGGAAACAATCACAATGGTTATCCCCTGCTTATCCTGTAAATCCTTTAACATGGTGAGCAATTCTGCGGCTGAGAGCGGGTCCAGACCCGCAGTAGGCTCATCCAGCACAAGATACTCCGGCTGCATCGCCAAAATACCTGCAATTGCCACCCTCCTCTTCTGTCCTCCCGACAGCTGTAACGGTGATATATCATAAATGGTATCCGGTAATCCCACCGCATTTATCGCCTCATAGGCACGTTTTTGCGCCTCTACCTTTGGAATATCCATATTTTCCGGTCCAAAGCATACATCCTTTTCCACGGTTTCCGCAAACAGCTGGTATTCCGGATACTGGAACACCAACCCCACCTTCTGCCGTAATTCCTTAATGGAAAAATCTTTATCTGCAATGTCCTGTCCGTTAAAATATACATTTCCTTCCGTGGGCAGGCAAAGCCCGTTCAAATGCTGCATCAACGTAGATTTACCGGAACCGGTATGTCCGATGATTGCAATAAATTCGCCCTTTCCTATTTCAAGATTCACATTATCCAAAGCAATATGCTCATCCACAAAGCCTTTATTATACACATAACTGACATGATTTAAGAGAATCCCCTCAGACAGGGCTCTGGTATTGGAATCTCTCTTTGCATCATCCGTCCCTTTATGATTCTCCCCGGAATTTTTTCGGTTCTGAACCATCATTTTCCCAATATTGGCATACTTTCTGCACAACAGTCCGGTCAACTCCTCCTCATTCTGAAGCCTCATAGCCTCTTCTTCTGAGATAATTTCCTGCCCAGCCAGAAAATTCAGATACTGATAAAACACCGGAAGGCTCAGACCGCACTCCTCCAGCATCTGTTTTTTGGCAAAAATCTGTCCCGGCGTACCTTTATCCATTACCCTGCCATCCTTCATCACAAACACCTTGTCTGCCCATAACACTTCATCCATATGGTGGGTAATCAATATAATTGTAATTCCTTTTTCTTCCTGCAGACCCTTTGCCACAGCAAGCATCTGCCTCCTTCCGGCAGGGTCTAACATGGCAGTCGCCTCATCAAAGATAATGCATTTGGGCTCCATGGCAAGGACTCCGGCAATCGCCACCCGCTGCTTCTGCCCGCCGGACAGATGATTGGGAGACTGGTTCCGGTATTTTTCCATCCCGGTATCTGAAAGGGCTTGTCCCACACGGTTCCAGATATCTTTAGTGGGTATGCCAAGGTTTTCCGGACCAAAAGCCACATCCTCCTCCACCAGATTCGCCACAATCTGGTTATCCGGATTCTGGAACACCATACCTGCAGTCTGGCGGATTTGTAAACGCACTTCTTCATCCTCTGTGTCCATGCCATCCACAATTACCTGCCCCTCTCCCGGCAGCAGCAACGCATTCAGATGTTTTGCAAGAGTCGATTTGCCGGAACCGTTGCGGCCTAATATGGCTATAAATTCCCCCTGTTCCACATCAAGGGAAACACCATCCAATGCCTGTATGAGCTCCGCCACATTTCCCTCATCATCTCTTCTGAAATATTCAAATGTGAGATTTTTGATATCAATCAGTTTCATCTGTGTTATCCTTCTATTGTAATTTCCTGTTTTATATAATCACAATATGTACTGTCAGCATATTTCTGTTCCGGTTTCCGAACAACAGCCCAGGAAAAGGAATATCCTTCTTTTCCTGGGCTAAACCTAAGCTTATATCTATTTACTCACCTAGCAGTTTCTCCACGGAAGCAAGCTTCACGCAAAGAGTAAAAATCTTTGTAGCCTCTACCATCTCTTCCACTGTCGGGAAAGTAGGTGCAATACGGATATTACAATCCTTCGGGTCATTTCCATAAGGATAGGTTGCTCCTGCCCCGGTAAGAACCACACCAAGTGCCTTACACTTTGCAACAATAGATTTTGCACATCCCGGCATGGAATCAAATGAAATAAAGTATCCTCCTCTCGGCTTAATCCAGCTTCCGATTTCCAGTCCTGTAAGCTCGGAATCTAAAGTGTTAAGCACAGCCTCAAACTTAGGACGAATCAGCTCTGCGTGTTTTTTCATATGAGCCTTTAAGCCATTTATATCCTTAAAGAATCTTGCATGGCGCAACTGGTTGATTTTGTCATGTCCGATAATCTGTGTTGTCATAAACTTCTTAATATACTCAATATTTTCAAAAGAGGTAGCAATTGCAGATACACCAGAACCAGAAAAGGTTACCTTTGAGGTTGAGCCGAATATATAAACCATGTTCGGATTGCCCGCCTTTTCACACTCATCCAGAATGTTTAATATTTCATCCTGAATATCCTCATATATATGATGGACACAATATGCATTATCCCAGAAAATACGGAAGTCCTCCGCAGCAGGCTTCAGGTTTGCAAACCGTCTTACCACTTCATCTGAATAGGAGATACCTGTCGGATTGGAATACTTTGGCACACACCAGATTCCCTTTACAGCAGCATCATTATTCACATACTCCTCTACCATATCCATATCCGGTCCATCTTCCTTCAACGGAATGTTAATCATTTCAATTCCAAACAGCTCCGTAATCTTAAAATGTCTGTCATATCCCGGAACCGGACATAAAAATTTAACCTTATCCAGCTTACACCACGGTGTAGAACCATTCACACCCATAAGCATGGAACGGCACACGGTATCATACATGATATTTAAGCTGGAATTACCACATACGATTACATTGTCTTTTTTTACTTCCAGCATATCAGCCATCAGCCGCCTGCATTCACCAATACCATCCCAGTCTCCGTAATTTCTGGTATCATTTCCCAGCTCAGTCCTCATATCTGACTCGCTGTTAATCACATCCAGCATCGGCATAGATATTGCCAATTGGGAGGCACCTGGCTTTCCTCTCGCCATATTAAGGGAAAGTCCCTTTGCCTCTGCTGTCTTAAATTCTTCCTCTAAACTCGCCTTTAATGTTAAAAGCTCTTCACGACTCATATCCTTGTATGCCTTCATAATGTATCTCTCCTTATATTTAGATATAAAATTGCGTCCAACTTATTCATTTTATCACACATTCCTCATTGTTTCTACCCCGTAATGCAACAATAGGGAACTGTAAAACAGTCCCCTATCTGATAAATCCCAATTATACCCTTATACTAACTCGATGATAACTTCCATAGCAGCATCACCCTTACGTGGTCCAATCTTAATGATTCTTGTGTAACCACCGTTACGGCCTGCATACTTAGGACCATACTCATTGAATAACTTCTCAGTTAAATCAACCTTCTTGGTTCCTCGCTTCTTACCAGCAGCTTCAGCCGGCACCTCAACAACCGGATAAAGAACCTTTAACATCTGTCTTCTTGCATGTAACTTTGATGGCTTATCCTTCTTTACAGTCTTTTCAACCTCGTCATAAACGGTAACCTTCTTACCATCTACAACTTCCTTGATTCTCTTGCCATCCTTATCCTTCTTGGCAACCTTGGCAGTTACGGTAACCTCATCATAATTATCCTTTTCTTTAACTGCCATTGTGATTAAGCTCTCAGCAATCTTGCGGATTTCCTTTGCTCTTGCCTCTGTTGTCTTAATCTTACCATTGTATAATAACTGTGTAACCTGGTTACGAAGTAATGCTTTTCTTGCCGCCTGTTTCTTTCCAAGCTTTCTATACATTGCCATGATGTATTTCCTCCTTCACTTTGCTTACTATTATTCGGCTTAAGTGTTTCCTTTTTACTCTTCTCCAGTATTCAGAGATAAGTTAAGCTCCTTTAATTTGTTCAGGACTTCCTCTAATGACTTCCGTCCCAAATTACGAACCTTCATCATATCCTCTGGAGTCTTATTTGTTAACTCTTCTACCGTATTAATACCTGCTCTCTTTAAGCAGTTAAAGGAACGAACAGATAACTCTAATTCATCAATGTTCATTTCCAATACTTTTTCTTTCTCATTATCTTCTTTCTCTACCATTACTTCTGCTGATTTCGCATTTTCTGATAAATCAATAAATAAATTGAGATGTTCACTTAATACCTTTGCTGCTAAGCTTACTGCCTCATCCGGTGCCAATGTACCATTGGTATACACATCTAAAGTAAGCTTATCATAATCGGTAATCTGACCAACACGCGTATTCTCAACTGTAAGATTAACGCGCTCTACTGGTGTATAAATAGAATCTACTGCAATCACATCAATTGAAGTATCTTCCTTCTTATTCTTATCCGAACCAACATACCCTCTACCCTTGGTAATGGTAAGTTCCATGTCAAATCTCGCCTCTGAACCACTTAAAGTAGCAATCACTAAGTCTGGATTCAAAATTTCGATATCGCTATCAACATGAATATCTGCTGCGGTAACTACACCTTCGCCAACATACTCTATATAAGCCTGCTTTGGCTCATTTGAGCTGCTGTTATTCTTAATGGCTAATTCTTTGATGTTCATGATAATCTCAGTCACATCTTCCTTAACACCTGGTATAGAACTAAACTCATGTAAAACGCCTTTGATTTTTACATAGCTTACGGCGGAACCTGGTAATGATGATAACATAATTCTTCTCAAAGAATTACCCAGTGTTGTACCATAGCCTCTCTCTAAAGGTTCTACTACAAATTTACCGTATCTGTTGTCTTCTGAAATCTCTGCGATTTCAATTCTTGGTTTTTCGAATTCAAACACGCTAGGAACCTCCTTAAAAGTTTTACAATGCCTCTCATAACTTTATTGGAACTGCAAGCTCGATTCCGCTAAGGCTCCATCTCGCTCGGGCTAAACGCCCTATACATAATTTTCCAAAACAGCTTATTTGCAAGCAGGCCTGCATAATCTGTTTTGAAAATTATGTGCAGTTCTAAATAGTTATCGAACATTACTTAGAATATAACTCGACAATAAGTGTTTCATTTACAGGAACATCAATCTGCTCTCTTAATGGCAACTCTGTAACGGTACCACAAAGATTTTCCTGGTCAGCTTCCAGCCATGCCGGAACCAGTCTTCCACCAGTCACTTCCAAAATGTCCTTATATCTCTGAAGAGACTTGCTCTTCTCTCTGATTTCAATCTTATCTCCAGCTTTTACTCTGTAGGATGGAATGTTAACACACTTACCATTAACTAATACATGCTTGTGGTCAACAATCTGTCTTGCTTCCTTACGTGTTCTTGCCAAGCCTAAACGGAATACAACATTGTCCAATCTGCACTCTAAAAGAATCATTAAGTTTGGACCTGTCAAACCTTTCATTCTCTCTGCTGTTGCATAAAGATTACGGAAAGGCTTCTCCAATACACCGTAGATGAATTTTGCTTTCTGCTTCTCGCGAAGCTGTAAGCCGTACTCACTCATCTTTCTATTTGCTCTGACTAATTTTCTATTTGATTTCTTATCAATTCCGAGATACATTGGCTCCATGCCTAAAGATCTGCATCTCTTAAGAACTGGGGTTCTATCTACTGCCATCTAACTGTACCTCCTATTACACTCTTCTACGTTTTGGTGGACGACAACCATTGTGCGGAACCGGTGTCACGTCACGAATACTAAGTACTTCCAGACCTGCTGCCTGAAGTGCACGAATTGCAGCTTCACGACCAGAACCTGGTCCCTTAACCATAACGTCAACCTTCTTTAAACCGTGAATAAGAGCTGCCTTCGTCGCAGTCTCTGCTGCCATCTGTGCTGCATAAGGAGTAGACTTCTTAGAGCCTTTAAATCCCAATTCGCCAGCACTTGCCCATGAAAGTGCATTACCTTCATTATCGGTTAATGTAACAATTGTATTATTAAAAGATGACTGAATGTGTGCCTGTCCGTGTTCAACATTCTTCTTAACACGCTTCTTCGTCACTTTTTTTGTAACTTTAGCCATTAAACTTAACCTCCTGTTAAATATAAACGAATCTTATTTCTTCTTATTTGCAACGGTTCTCTTTGGACCCTTACGAGTTCTTGCATTTGTCTTGGTCTTCTGACCACGAACTGGCAAGCCCTTTCTATGACGGATTCCACGATAACATCCAATTTCCTGTAAACGCTTGATGTTCATAGCGATTTCTCTACGTAAATCACCCTCTACCATCTGTGTCTCATTGATAATCTCACTGATTCTCTTAACCTCATCATCAGTCAAATCACGAACACGGGTATCAGGATTAACATTTGCTTCTTTTAAAATACGCTGAGATGATGGAAGTCCAATACCATAAATATAGGTAAGACCGATCTCAACACGCTTTTCTCTTGGTAAATCTACACCTGAAATACGAGCCATTGTGACTGTGCACCTCCATAATTAATACTTTTTTCTTGAATGTCTGGATTCCCTAACCATCAACGTATCCGTATGTATCGCATACGGGTGAAATGCATACGTCTTTGCTTCAAATCCATTCTATTGATATGTTGCATAGGCTAATGACAACCCATGCTACAGCCGCTTTCTAAAATCATCTTCTATACCAATAATGATAATATAGAAGGAACTTCACACTGGGAATACAGTGCTACTTTGGTTAACAAACTTCGAGGGGTCTTTAAGATGGGCTATCATCTAACCTTGTCTCTGTTTGTGTTTAGGGTTCTCACAGATAACTCTGATACTACCTTTTCTTTTAATGACTTTGCACTTATCGCAAATTGGTTTTACGGATGCTCTAACCTTCATTAAAATCTCTCTCCTTTCAAAACAGTGTCATCAGACGTGAATACATCTGCCGTGTATTCCCTGCCCGCCGACCTTTTCTGTAAAAAGTCCGCTACGAATATCTATTCTATCATCTTAATTTATTCAATGCAAGCAAAATTTTCTTATATTTCCAAGTTTTTTTCTGTTTTTCCAATTTTTTTTAAGAAAATTCTACTTTTCTCTCCATTTAATCCTTCCTTTTGTCAAATCATATGGAGATAATTCCAACGTAACCTTATCCCCCGGCAAAATTTTAATGTAATTCATTCTCAGCTTTCCACTAATATGTGCCAATACTTCGTGCCCATTTTCCAGCTCTACCTTAAACATGGCATTCGGCAATTTCTCAATTACAGTTCCCTCAATTTCAATCACATCTGCTTTAGACATATATAAATCCTCCTGTTTTAAATTCCAATCGACTCTATGCATCCTGCACTTTTTTGTTCATTTCTATATTATAGTGCAATTCCGGGAGCCTGGGACAGAATTTCCGGCTCTCCCTCTGTAATCAGTATCGTATTCTCATAATGTGCAGACGGTAAACCATCCTCTGTCACAACGGTCCAGTCATCATCTTCCCAGTATACATCATATTCACCCAGATTAATCATTGGTTCCACTGCAATCGTCATACCAGGACGAAGCTTTGCGCCCCGCCTCAAGCCTGCAAAGTTTGGAACCTCCGGGTCTTCATGTAGCCTGGAGCCTACTCCGTGACCTATCAGGTCTCTGACCACGGAATATCCATGGGCTTCTGCATGCTTCTGGACTGCTCTTCCAATATCAACTACATGATTACCTGCAACAGCCTCTTTCATACCCTCAAAAAAACATTCTCTTGTTATCTTTACCAGTTCCTTTATCTCATCGGATACTGCCGGCATAATCAAAGTTCTTGCCGCATCAGAATGATATCCCTTATATATTACTCCTGCATCCAGGCTGACAATATCATCCTCCTGGATAATGCGGTGTTCATTTGGAATACCATGCACCACTTCCTCATTGATTGACACACAAATAGATGCCGGGTATCCGTTGTAATTCAGGAAAGACGGGATACATCCATAGCTTCTGATAATCTCTTCACCTATCCGGTCTACCTCCAGTGTAGACATTCCTGGCTTTACACGCTTTGCCAGTTCATCATGGGTGATGGCGAGAATTCTTCCCGCCTCACGCATGAGTTCAATTTCTGCTTTCGATTTAATTGAAACTGCCATTCTTATTCACCTAAAATTTTAACAATTGCCTCAAAGACATCCTTCATATCAACGGTTCCATCCACCTCACGGGTAATGCCCTTGCTGGTATAATAATCAATTAAAGGCTGTGTCTGCTCATGATAAACAGCAAGTCTGTTTTTAACAGTCTCCGGCTTATCATCATCACGAATAATCAAATCTGCTCCACAGGTATCGCATTTACCCTCTACCTTGGTTGGGCTGTATACAATATGATATGTTGCTCCACAGCCTACACATGCACGTCTGCCGCCCATTCTGTTAATAATATTTTCATCCGGCACTTCCACATTGATGGCATAATCGATGCTCTCACCAATTGCAGTCAATGCCTTATCAAGCGCCTCTGCCTGAGGAATTGTTCTTGGGAATCCATCTAACACATATCCCTTTTCACAATCAGGCTCTTTAAAACGGTCCATTACTAAATCAACCACCAGCTCATCCGGTACTAAAAGGCCTTTATCCATATATTCCTTTGCCTTTGCTCCTAATTCTGTACCATTTTTAATGTTGGCACGGAAAATGTCTCCAGTTGAAATATGCGGAATTCCATATTTTGCAGCAATCATTTTTGCCTGTGTACCTTTTCCTGCTCCAGGCGCACCTAACATAATAATCTTCATAACCTATCCTCCATAAATTTTTCGCTCCATCTCGGTGTTCGTTTCTGCTCTGCTCCATGAACGCACCTCGATTCCGCTCCGCTTCATCTCGGTGTTCGTTTCACCTAAATAGCTCCGTCTTCCTCTATGAATGAACGCACCTCGATTCCGCTCCGCTCCATCTCGGTGTTCGTTTCACTCACATAGCTTTCTTAGAATGCCTGTAACTGCAAGCAGTTACAGCATTCCTTCGAAAGCTGCGTTCATTCAATGCGACAAACCGCAGGGATACAGCGTACTGTTTTCCTACGGTTTTATATACGTTCATAATAGTAAAAATATTAGTCATTCAAGAATCCTGAATAATTACGAACCAGCATCTGGGACTCCAACTGCTTCATTGTCTCAAGAATAACACCTACAATGATGATTAAAGATGTTCCACCAAAGGATACATCCGCCTTAAACATTCCGTTAAAGAAAATCGGAATCAAAGCTACAATTAACAGTCCTGCCACACCAATTAACACAATATAATTCAGAATCTTATTCAAGTAATCCTGAGTTGGTTTTCCAGGCCGGATACCCGGAATAAAACCGCCGCTCTTCTTCATATTATTCGCAACTTCCATCGGATTAAAGGTAATAGAAGTATAAAAACTGTCTCTTATACACATCTGACGCTGCCGACGATCTTACGCGTGTAG
>UQXF01000106.1 GCA_900544905.1 uncultured Clostridium sp. | reverse complement strand
ATCTACACGCGTAAGATCGTCGGCAGCGTCAGATGTGTATAAGAGACAGTTCTATATCTATTTTATCAGTCACATAATCACATATATCAAGTAATCTCAATTATCTTACATCTCCTCATCAATCAAATTTACTTCAATGAGCTCATTTGCCAACAAATTATACTTAATATCATATTTATATATTATTCCTTCTATTCTTAAATTAAGAACAAACTCTTGACCATCATCAATTTCTTTGAAAACCTCCAAATTTACATAGTCACATCCCAAATTTGAATCAAAGCCAGCCTCATCTAAAATTCTTTCTTTTATGTAGTCATCGTTTTTAAGAAAAACTTCCAAACGCTCCTTAGCAATTATACCATAATTTTCAATGATAATTTCAAGAACCTCTTTTGCAGCAGAAACACACTTAAAATTATTTTTACCAATATCTCTAAATGCATTATTAAAATCACTATCTTTTGTAACAAATATACAAAGTTCATCTTTAACGGTTTGTATCATTGTTTCAAAAATCAATGCATCTTTGAATCCTGCATCTGAATATACTTTCCCTCTACTATTTATACCTTTAGCACTAGAAAAAGGGCTTATCGAATTGGTTGCTTTTTCTAGTAATATCTTCATTGTCTTTGAATCTTTTGGATAAGGAATAATTTTTGCAATATTTTTTTATCCTTTAAAACATCATTTGCATTTGCAGTAATATACTCATTATAATTTTCTTGATTTCTTATTGAAAACTCGTATTCTATACTAATCAAATCCCCAAATGCTTTCTTATACTCTCTTATTTTTGTCTCTAATGATTGCTTTTGTGATTTAAAATTCTGTTTAAAATGTTCTAACATTTCGAGCCATACAACTTCTGGAATATAAAGTAGCACTTTATCCGTCAAATAATAATCCTTTACCATATTCTGAATTTCATAATATGTTTTGCTTAAGGTAAATCTAGACAAAAACAAATCTTTAGAAAATCGCGTTTCTAATACATTCGTATCAAAAAAAATAACTATTTTTTCAAACATTATATCCACCTTTAAATTTTGTATCCAATCTTGTAAAGCTTTTCTCTAATCTCCTCCTCCAGCTCATGAGATTTCTTGAACATATCCGAAAGTTCAGATGTAAGTTTGGTCATCCTCTCTTCAAAAGGTTCTCCATCGTCCTCCTGCTCTTCAATACCTACATAACGTCCAGGTGTAAGTATATAATCCTGCTTTGCAATTTCTTCCGTAGAAACTGCTGCACAGAATCCTTTGACATCTTCTAATGTCCCATTTTGAAATGCTGTAAATGTATCCGCTAGCTTCTGTATATCCTCCACATCATCAAAATCACGATGTTTTCGATCCACCATATGTCCCATTTTTCTGGCATCAATAAATAAAGTTTTTCCCTTCTGTTTCTTATTCTTTGAAATAAACCAAAGAGTTACCGGTATTGTTACACTATAAAAAAGCTGAGTAGGCATTGCAATAATACCCTCAATTAAATCATCTTCGATAATCCTTTTTCGAATTTCGCCTTCTCCACTTGTCTGTGTTGACAATGCACCATTTGCAAGCACTAAACCAATTTTCCCATTTGGTGCCAAATGATGAATCATATGCTGAATCCATGCAAAGTTTGCATTTCCCGCTGGCGGCACACCATATTTCCAACGCACATCATCTAATAATTTATCCTGTCCCCAGTTAGAAAGATTAAACGGAGGATTTGCCATAATAAAATCGGCTTTTAATGTAGAATGCAAATCATTAAAAAAAGTATCTGCCTGATATGGTCCAAAATCAGCATCAATACCATGAATGGCCATATTCATTTTTGCCATTTTCCATGTATCCGCATTTGATTCCTGTCCGTAAACAGAGAGTTCACCTCTTTTTCCTGCATGTGCCTTAACAAACTCCGAGCTCTGAACAAACATACCACCAGAACCACAGCATGGATCATAAATTCGGCTATTTTCAAAAGGCTTTAAGATTGCAACAATCGTTTTAACAACGCTTGCCGGTGTATAAAATTCTCCACCTTTTACTCCTTCATAAGCCGCAAACTGCTGTATGCAATATTGATACGTTGTTCCAAGAATATCCTTGTTTCCTTGATTGTTTTCCATATCAAGATTAGTAAACAAATCCACAACTTCTCCCAAAACCCTCTTATCAAGGTCTGGGCTTGCATAATTTTTTGGCAATACATTCTTAAGAGTTGTATTTTCTTTTTCAATCTCACGCATTGCATTATCAATAACAGTACCAATCTCCTCTGTATGTGCCACAGAAGAAATCTTATCCCATCTCGCATCTTCTGGAACAAAGAATACATTTTCCATTGTATATGCGTCACGGTCATCTTCAAATCCATCGCCTTCAGCCACCAGTTCTTTATATCTCTTATCAAATGCACTGGAAACATATCTAAGAAAAATAAGTCCTACAATTACTTTTCTATATTCTGCCGCAGGAATATGTCCCCAAAGCACACATGCTGCATCCCATATTTGTTTTTCAAATCCAATATTTACATTGTTTTTTTCTGCCATTACAAAGCCTCACTTTTCCTTATCTATTAATATTTTTTATAATGGTTTATCGTCTACTGTTACATTAAAGTATGACAAATAGTTATTTCCATTTATCATACAAATAAATCACCAAAATCTTAGTGATATTCTATCACATTACTTTTATAATCGCAATTATTTATTTGGATTCTCGAATTGTTGTCAAAAATCTTTATATTTTATTTCTATAATCACTAAATACATCCTGCCATAGCTTTAGCCAGCAAGTCACTCATAATATGTATTTTTAATGTGGTACGCCAAAAAAAGGATTGACACATACATATCAATCCTTTTTCTATCATCATATTATACTATCATTATCCTCTCTACAACTTCCACCCCACAGCCAGTTCCCTGGCATTCACAAACCTCTTATAAATCCCTTCCTCTTCCATCAGTTCTCTATGGGTTCCCTTCTGGACAATCCTTCCTTTATCCACAACCAAAATCTGGTCCGCATTTCTTACCGTCTTAAGCCTATGTGCAATCATCAAAATCGTCTTTTCCTTCGTCAGCGCTTCAATCGCCTCCACAAGCTCCTTTTCATTTTCCGGGTCCACATTCGCCGTTGCCTCATCCAAAATGATAACCGGTGCATCCTTCATAATCGCCCTTGCAATGGAAATCCGCTGTTTCTCCCCTCCGGAAAGAGATGCCCCACCCTCTCCGATTACCGTGTCGTAGCCCTCCGGCAGCTGCATGATAAAATCATGACAGCAGGCCTTCTTCGCCGCCTCAATCACCTGCTCCATCGGTGCTTCCGGCTGTCCAAACCGGATATTGTTGGCAATGGTATCCTGGAACAGATACACGCTCTGGAATACAAAACTGAAATTTTTCATCAGGCTGTCCATACTGTAATCCTTTACATCCATGCCGCCCAACTTCACGCTTCCGTCACTGACATCCCAGAACCGAGAAATCAGGTTGCAAAGGGTTGTCTTTCCGCCTCCGCTTGGACCTACAATAGCGGTGGTGGTTTTCTCTGGAATGTGGACTGTAATTCCGTCTATAATCCTTCTCTTATCATAAGAAAAGGTAATATCCTCCACGTCAATGTTACAATTTTGCGGTACTGCATCTTTTCCGTCAATGTCCATTGGCGGAAGGCTTAGAATCTCATTTGCTTTATCCACGGACACATCTACAGACCGGAGCAGGGCAGAATAAGAGCCTGCACTTTCCAGACTGGAATAAAGGATAAAGGAACAAATCATCATGATAACACATACCAGCAGCTCCATGCTCCCCTGAATAAACAGATACAAAGACAATCCGCACATAACCACTCCGGTCAGCTTTGTAACCAGATTCTGCAGAAACATAAATGGAATAAACCGGATTTCACATTCAAAATTACAGTCCACATTGTCATCAATTGCCTGATTCAGCTTTTCGCTGGTATCTCCTGTCAGGTTATATGCCTTTACCTCCGAGATTCCCTGCACATATTCCAGAATCTTTTCCACCAGCCTGCTGTCCACCTTCTGTTTCTTAGGTGCCAGTCTTTGGGACTGTCTCTGCAATCCGGTATTTGCCAAAAAAAACAGGCAGACACCGACTACAACCACAATCCCGATTCTCCAGTCATAAATCAGTATCATCAATGTAATCAACACAGTAGTCAAAGTTCCCTGAGTGGTCAGCATAACGACTCTGGTTGCTACATCAGCCAAACTCTCCATTGTATTCGTTGTAACCGATGTGATATATCCTAAGCTGTTCTTGTTAAAATAGCCCATCGGGAGGTAGCGTAAATGCTCCGCAATCTCAATCCGTTTATTGGCACAAGTACGGTATCCCGCCTCTGTCTGCAGCATGGTAGACCGGTACCGGATTATGGAGCCTCCGATAACACTTACCAGCATAATACCAAAGCTTTCCCATATAATACTGTTTGTAATCTCCCCCTCTATCACACCGCCAAGCATAACATAAATGGCAGGAATCCGAAGTGCCTCAAAGAGTGCGAGCAGTGTACCTAACAGAAGGGAAATGTATAATTTCCGCTTGTTTTCCTTTCCGCAAAAATCAAAAAACTTAAATAAAATCTTAAGCATATAAAGCACCTCCTTCTGCTGCATCCTTAACGGAAATATGAGCCTCCCACATCTCTTTATAAAGCCCGCCTAACGCCAGCAGCTCCTCATGGGTTCCCCGGGAATCAATATTCCCGTCCTTCACCACAAAAATCTTATCCGAATTCATAATCGTAGATAACCGGTGAGCGATAACAATCAGCGTTTTCCCCTTTACCAGCTTTGCCACGGAAGCCTGTATGATAGCTTCATTTTCCGGGTCCGTATAGGCTGTAGCTTCATCCAATATAACAATCGGTGCATCCTTCAGCATGGCTCTTGCAATGGCAATCCGCTGTCTCTCTCCGCCGGATAAATGTCCTCCTGCACCGCCGACAACGGTATCATAGCCATTTTCCAGCTGCATGATAAAATCGTGGCAGCCGCTTTTCCTTGCTACCTCTTCCACCTCTGCATCCGTGGCTCCCTGTCTGCCCATACGGATATTCTCCCGGATGGTTTCATCAAACAGAAAATTATCCTGGGACACATAGGCAACCCTGCGGTTATAATCCTCTAATGCCATTTCCCTGATATCCACGTTCCCAACGGAAATACTTCCGTCCTTGACATCCCACAGGGAGGCAATCAGCTTGGCAATGGTGGATTTCCCACTGCCGGAAGGTCCCACCAGTGCATTGACCGTACCCGCCTTGATTTCCATATTGATGCCGTGCAAAATCTCTTTTTCATGGTAGCCAAAGGTTACATTGTTAAGACGTATCGTATCATTTTCCGGCTGCTTCCGGCTTTTTTCCGGACGCTTTAATTCCGGCTGGGTAAGCACCTCTGTCACTTCACCTACAATCGTTTTGACCCTGGCAATATCATCGGAATAGGACATGCAGGTAATCAGTGGTGTAATCAGTCCTACTGACAAAATGATAGTTAAAATAAAGTCATCCGGCGCCAGGGAACCATTTTTACAGAGAAGCCCTCCTATCGGAAGAACGGCAATCATTGTACTTGGTGCAACGGTCATCGCCAGGCTGAAAAACACGTTACAGCTCCTCATCCATTCCACATAGCACTCCGCACCCTCTCTCGCTGCCACTACAAATTTCTCATAGGAGCTTTCTGTCTTTCCAAATGCCTTAATCACTTCTATCCCATTGATATATTCCACTGCGGTGTCATTTAACCGTTTTGTCTTGGTAATGACATTTTTATAGTTATCCTCATATCCTATCATCATTCCCATATAACAGACCATGGCAAGGGGAAGGGTAATTAATGATGCCAGTGCCATCCGCCAGTCAATGGCAAATAAATATATCAAAATACAAAGGGGCGCCAGGAGATTCGATGTGAACTCCGGCAGAATATGCGCCAGTGTGGTTTCAATACTGTCAAGCCGCTCCACCATAATATTTTTCAGTGACCCGGAGGGTGTATCTAACACATACCCCAGCGGAAGCTTCGCCAGCTTATCACACAACCTTTTCCGGATGGTTCCAAGCACATGGAAGGTTGCCTTATGGGAGCAGGTTGTAGAAATGGAGTGGCAGATGCCCCTGCAAAGCCATAGCACCGCTATCACAAGAACCTCTCTCAAATAAAAACTCCAGTCATGGTTTCCCGATAACAATTCCGTGGTTATGTTTCCGATTAAAAAGAACGGTATGATACTGCATACCACTCCAAGTATTGCAATGATAACACTCAGGATATACATACCCTTACGTATGCTTGCAAATTCCATAATCCACTGGAAAGTGGATTTTTCTTTTTCCTGTTTCATAATGATTTATCCTCCTCTATATAATTTATAATTGTTTAGAGCAATGCAAATTCATATAAAATAGCCGATTCCTTTACCTGCTTGCCACCGACTGGGATTTCCTATATTCCAGCGGTGTCATTTTCATCGTCTTATGAAATGCCGCTGAAAACTTGCTCGGGCTGTCATAGCCTACTAAAAGTGCAATGTCCGCCACCTTCATTTCCCGATTGGACAGCAGCAGGGATGCGGCGTAATTCATCTTATAATTGCGCATGTAAGTATTAACAGGACTTCCATACACACTTTTAAAACAGTTTTTCATGGATGTCAGTGCAATATCAAAACGCTTTGATAATTCCTCCAACGTGTAGCTTTTTGTCAGGTCAGATGTCATCAGCTCATGAATGGCTTTTACCTTCTCAATCTGTCCGACAAAGAAATAGGGACGTTCCTCCTTGTGGTCGGAAAGCTCCAAGGCATCCAGATAAATCAGAAGTTCCATCACCTTAATCTTAAAATAATCCTTCTTTACCTTTGCAGGCACCTGATAAAGCTCTGAGAAAATATGCTCCACGGCAGTCTCCTTATGGATTACAAAGGGCTTTTCCTCATTACAGAATTTTTCTGCCAGTCCCTTAAAATCCACTTCAAATTCAGGCATTGCCTTTTTGATGGCTTTCTCCGCAATTCCGGTTTGGAAACCGATTGTGATTCCATGGTAATGGCATAGCGGAAACCGTACATGTCCCTCATGATGTACCCGGCGGTCCACACGCAAATCCCCTGCCTCCATGTAAAAGGCACCTTTTTCATTCATGTGCTCCATTCTGCCCTCTCTGCAATGGTCAATGCATAGAAGTGTTTCTACAGTCTGAAACTGTGACATACATTCTTTCATATGAAAATCATTGTACATCAGATAGACACCGTCAAAGACCTGGTACATCGTCATGATTCCCTCACCGGAGCTGTCCTGTGCCTTTAGTACCTTGCACTCCTCCGTTTCCACCACGGTATGTACATTAGTGCCGGGGTCTATACAGCGAAGCATTTCCCACACGCTTTTTTGCATGTTGCCATTAACCGTAACCACTCATTTCCCTCCTTTACAAAAGCATTTCCACTCAAAAATGGTCCACCGGACCATTTTTTCATATGCTTGGCAATTCAAGGTTAGTCGCATCTAACCACATAGCAAAATTTTTGCACCTTTCCGGTGCAAAATAAATTATATATGATATTCCATTTCTTTTCTACTCCAATCAGACATTATTGTTCCAATCAGACATTTTTCTGGCTGCTAATAAATACACTGTTTTTCCTTCCCGCAATCAAAATAATCAGGAAGAAAACAAGCATGCTTTCGCTCATTAATCCATTTGTAAATCCAATACGGAATACACAATCCGGCATAAAGGATTTTACCACATAAAGGATTCCATAAATTACCAATACATTTGCAGCTGCCATCCACTTCGGAAAATAGGTTTTTCCCCAAGCCTGCAATATAAACCAGTAAATAAATACTGGCAGCATAAATGCTTCACTCAGCATAACAATCCATGCCAAATGGTTGTATAGCGCCGAGCAGACCTGTAATGCCGCCTCCACATAACCGTTTTGGTTCATCCATGCAAACAGATACAAAATCATAATGTAAAACAGATGCAGACACATCCACGGTGTCAGTCCGAACGCATTTAGATAATGATAGAGCTTCTTCTGTTTTTCTTCTTTTATAAAATTCTCCATGAAAAACAGTGCTGTCCCATAGCAGATGATTCCGGGAAACGCCAGAAACATTGCACGACCGTTTCTCCACAAAACAATGCCTGCAGCACCTGTTGTCAGCCAGTATGGCACATCGGCATGTGCGGTATCTCCGTAAATCATCAGCCAGTCACCACCACCATAACACAGACAGCCCTGATTTTTTATCGTTTATCCCTTCCTGCTGTATCTGAAATCACAACAATCCCCGCCCTCTGCAAGCGTTTTGGTTCTTTCTAATTTCATATCCATTATATCTGCCAGTACAAAATCCAGCCGGCATAGATACTGTGCCCATTCAAAGCAGCCTTCATCCTGACACAGCTTGCATATACCACATTCGTGATAATCATATCCAAGCTCATACTCATCTGTTTTTTCTAATACGTCTACGACCCAGTCATTTTCGTATTTCCGCTCATGGGATTTCCTTTCCCACTCTTTTCTCCCCGGCATCTTCTTAACATCCAGATAGCTGTCTGCATTTCCCAGGGCTTTATGAAACAGCCTGCTGGCATATAATCCCTCTTTAAATATCTTATAATTATCCTCCGGTGACAAACCGATACTTCTGTTTAGTGCAATAAAATATGCTCCCATCATATAAGAACTCAGCAACCGGGATTTCCCTATATCCTTGGCTCTCAATACGATATTTCTATATTCTGTTTTCACTGCTTTTGGCATATTACCGTTTGGAAACCTGCTTTTTAGCTCCTTTTTGCAGGCACCTGCATAGAAGGCACCATAAAGCCTGTATAAACCTGTATATTTCATAAATTTCTACCTTCCGCTCATCCTTGCTTTTCACTTAATATTCAATCCTAAAACAATCCAAATACAGCTTAAGTCCATGCCGAGCATAAAACTCCTTTTAATGCCCTTTAATATTATCTGCAAATGGTGCAGGCTGATTCCGTACAAAAATAAAGCAGTACTCCGTATCCTCTGGCAGCTCCATATCATCCAGAAAACGATAACATGCACTATCATTTTGGTGATAAGCGATTACGACATCAAGTTCCTGAATCCAGCAATCTGTTGCATTGAACTCGTATCCACCTGACATTTTCTCAATTATTTCATCCAAATCCTTATCTACTTTGAATGCTACCACCGAAGACATATCAACATGATTTCCGGTTCCCGATGTATTTCCGGTTTCAGAATAGGTGTCAATAATGGTCACATTCTGCCATGCGTCCTGAAGATTTCTCTGTATCTGCCTTGTTTGTTTTGAAGCAGCCAAAGAATTAACCATCATTCCCACAAGTTCAAATCCTATCCAGAGAATAATTGCCAGAAACGGCAGCGCTGCTATACAAATTCCTATACGTTTAAAAATTTTTTTCATCGTATCCTCCTTTCAGCAATAAACTCTCATAGGTAATTGAGAAACTCAAAAAAGTAGATATGCGTTTCGCAATTATCTAATAAATCCTTACTAAAATTGTTATCACATTTAAAACGTAAGCTCAATAATCTGGCACATTTTATGCTTGTCCAAATACCGGAACACAAAATTTAAAATTACTCCATATCTCTTATCCAGTGGGCGATAGCCTGTCAGATAGCCTTTTCTGGCTGCACCGGAAAAAGCATTGCTCCAGGTCATTAATTCCATTTCATCTTCCAGACTAAAGTATACGCCGATATTCCCCATTTCGGAAGGCTCCAGCCATGTCTTAAGCATATTCTTTAACCCTCTGGCGTTGGTTGCATCAAATACCAGCTTACCACCTGGAAAATGCTCTGCCATACTGCAAAACAGCTTCTTTACATCCTCCCTCTTAAAATAATAAAAAACACCCGATGCAAAAAAGACTGCGCCCTCCTCCTGCTGATAATCAATCTGGTCAAACCATGAAATATCATTTAAATTCCCTGCAATATTTTTTTCCCGTTCTGTCTCCGGCAGCAATTCATTTCTTGCGGCAATCACATCCGGAAAATCAATGTTATAGCCCTTTGCTGTACCGTTATCCACCTGACGGAAGGTAGTATCAAGACCGCATCCCAGATTTACGACACATGCTTTCGGGTGCCTCTCTAAATATTCCTTACACACAGAAGCTAGGTCATATTGTCTCGTTGCTGCCATAATCGCTCCCACCTTAGCCTTTAATTTTCCCTGCTTCGGAAAATCATAATCAATCCGGTCAAACAGCTGCTGGCAGTGATGGTCTGCAAAATTTTCCGGGTACATATCCATTGCCAGCTTCCGTCCATATAATGGGATGATTAGCGTTTCCTGAACGGAATCCTTTTGAATTTTATATTTTTCCATTGTGCCCTCTCCTTTTCTTTTATCTATATTTAGGTAATTGCGAAACGCTCTATTTTCAAAACCCAGTTGTGTAATATATACAATACCATAAGCAGGGTGCTT
>UQXF01000105.1 GCA_900544905.1 uncultured Clostridium sp. | reverse complement strand
GAGATGACGTCGAGTCTCGTGGGCTCGGAGATGTGTATAAGAGACAGCTCCTACTGTATATAACATAATAATTCTCCATTCTATTTTAGTTGCCAAGCATATTTAAAAATTTTTATTAAAATACTCTTGACTTAAAGTTAACTTTAAGTTGTATAATCTCAATGAACTTGCAAATATATTGTATTCACAAAACAGAAAAAAGTCAAGTAATAACAGGAGGTAATATTATGTTAGGTAATTTCAGCTATGTAAATCCCACAAAATTATATTTTGGAGAGGATTCTCTTTCAAATCTCAAGCAGGAGCTTTCTAAGTATGGAAAGAATGTCATGCTGGTTTATGGCGGCGGTTCCATTAAGAAGAATGGTATCTATCAGCAGGTCGTAGAGATTTTAAAGGCAGAGGGTAAAAATATTGTGGAGGATGCAGGAGTTATGCCAAACCCTACGGTGGAGAAGCTCCATGAGGGCTGCAGAATCGCAAAGGAAAATGATGTGGATTTGATTTTGGCAGTTGGCGGCGGCTCCTGCTGTGATTATGCAAAGGCAGTGTCGGTTTCCGCCCATTGCAAGGAAGAGCCATGGGAGAAATATTATCTGAAATTTGAGGATGTGGATGCAGATACCCGGATTATTCCGGTTGGCTGTATACTGACCATGGTGGGAACCGGCTCGGAAATGAATGGCGGAGCCGTCATCACAAATCATGAGACAAAGCTGAAAATAGGTCATGTATTCGGAGAAAATGTATTTCCGAAGTTTTCTATTCTGAATCCGAAGTTTACGTATACCCTTCCGAAATATCAGATGACAGCAGGCTTCTTTGACATCATGAGCCATATTTTAGAGCAGTATTTTTCTGGGGAGGACGATAATACCTCGGATTATATTATGGAAGGACTTTTGCGGTCTTTGATTCACAGCACGAGAATTGCGGTGAAGAATCCGGAGGATTACGAAGCCCGTAGCAATATTATGTGGATAGCCACCTGGGCATTAAATACGCTGGTGGCACAGGGAAAATCCACAGACTGGATGGTGCATATGATTGGGCAGGCAGTGGGCGCCTATACAGATGCCACCCATGGAATGACGTTATCGGCAGTGTCCATACCGTACTACCGCTATATAATGAATGACGGACTGCCAAAATTCAAGCGGTATGCTGTGAATGTATGGAATATAAATCCGGAAGGAAAATCCGATGAGCAGACGGCGAAGGAAGGTCTGGATGCCATGGAAGCGTACATGAAGGAAATCGATGTGGTCATGAAGCTGGGTGAGCTTGGGGTGACAGAGGAAATGATTCCGGGAATTGTGAAGTCTACCCTGATTATGGATGGCGGCTATAAAGTTCTGACCCCTGAGGATATTGAGACGATTTTGAAGCAGAGCATGTGAGAAATAGGAAAGGAGCAGATTATGAAAACATTGATTTTATATTATTCTTATGGTGGCAACACCAGAGGAATTGCAGAAATGATTCAAAGTGTAACAGGTGGCGATATTGCAGAAATTGAAACGGTAAAACCGTATACGGGAGACTATAATGCAGTGGTGGAACAGGGAAAACAGGAGGTGGACAGCGGATTTATGCCGGAGCTTAAGCCGCTGGATGTGGATTTATCCGCATATGACACAGTTGTCTTGGGGACACCTGTATGGTGGTATACCTTTGCTCCGGCAATGCGAACATTCTTACATAAATCTGATTTTTCCGGTAAAACCGTATATCCATTTGCTACAAATGGCGGCTGGATTGGGCATACCTTTAAGGATTTCGAGAAAGAGTGCGTGGGAGCGGACGTGAAAAAGGGAATCAATATTAAATTTTCCAGCAATAGCCTGCGTACGCCGGAAGAAGAGATTAAGGCATGGGCAAAAGCAATCCAGTAGGAACAGGGCTGGGGACAGAAATAACCAGCTGGAGTAATTGAAAAAATAGAAAAACGGATTAAATCCTATAAAAGAGCCTATACCTTTTCAATTTTATAACAGTTGATTTTAGGCGCTTCAAAATCCAGCAGTGAAATTTTTGACAGAGAGCCGTCCTTTAAGTATGGCAGGGCAAGGCTCTCTGGAAGAAAGCTGATGCCTCCTAAATCTAGCAGATAGGGAATCAGCTTTGTGCTGTTATCTATTTCAAACTGGAAGGAATAATGCGCCGGGAATAATTCCCGGATAAAGCTGCCAACTTCCTGCAATGCAAAATTACAGAAAAGATATTTGGATTTTGCCAGTTCATTTTTATGTATTCCCTTTTTATAGGGATTGTCAACGGTTCTCGTTACAAGAATCAATTCATCTATAGCGAAAATATCACAGGAAAAACCCTTTTTATAGAGAGGTCTATAGCTGTATACGATATCCATAATACCATCTTGGACTGCCTGCAGCAGCTCTGTGGAATGTCCGATTGTGACCTTCAGCGCACTGTCCGGATGGCTTTCAAGCCAGCTCCTGATTTGGGGATAGAGATGGCATTCGTATATTGTATTGGTGGTTCCGATATGCACAGTATCGGAATACCTCTTTATAGAATTAATATCCTGGAAAGCGCAATCTTCCAAAGAGATTATTCTTTTGGCATATTTCTCAAAAACAAATCCTTCTGCTGTTAAAGATACATTCCGTTTGTCTCTGATAAATAAGGCTTTTCCTAATTCGGCTTCCAGCTCTGAAATCCGGTTGGTAACAGTTGACTGTGCAATATACAATTGTTTTGCTGTTTTCGTAAAATTTTTTAATTTAGCCAGCAAAAGAAAGGTTTTTAATGTCTGTGTATCCATAATGTTTACTCCTTAATAATAATCGAAAAAACAGATTATAGTAATTTGAATAATCTGTTTTACAAATATAATAACATGTTGTTATAATCATGGCAACAAAAGGTCTTTTGAAAATAGGGAGTTTAGCAATTGTCTAAGTACAGATAGATATGGAAGGGAGTATGAAAATGGAGCATATAAGATATGTGGAAGCAGGTTTTGATTGTAATGATTTTGTTGCTTTGAGCAATGAAATGGAGGTATACCTGGATAGAGCCATCGGAGGAGCAGAAAAAAGGGAGAAATACAGGGAATTTAATCATCTCAATACGTTGGATTATATAATAATTGCATATGCGGGAGATGTACCAGCAGGATGTGCAGCCTTGCGGAAATATTCTGAAAAGGAAATAGAAGTAAAAAGGGTATTTGTCCGTGAAGGATATAGAAAAAATGGGGTGGCATCTGGTATCATGAGGCGGCTGATAGCTTATGCAGCAGAAAATGAATATGATAAGCTTTTGCTGGAAACAGGTGAATTTTTAAAGGAATCCGTCAGGCTGTACACAGATTTTGGATTTCATAGAATTCCCAATTATGGTGTGTATGCAGGTATAG
Source organism: uncultured Clostridium sp. (assembly GCA_900544905.1). Classification (GTDB taxonomy): domain Bacteria; phylum Bacillota; class Clostridia; order Lachnospirales; family Lachnospiraceae; genus CAG-590. Next base: position 7,279 of record UQXF01000105.1, on the reverse strand, counting down.
AGGAATCTTTATGTATGGAGCTGAATCTTACGGGCATCCGTTATTCTGTCCAAAGAGATTTTGGGGAAGAGCAGTTAAAGGAATTGTTTGCTTCAGTGAACTGGCTGTCTGCTGATTATACTGACCGGATGGTAAAAGCATTTCGGAATACAGGAATTGTAGTCAGTGCATGGAAGGGGAACTCACTGATTGGTCTGGCAGATGCTCTGGATGATGGGGAGTTAATAGCATATATCCATTATTTACTGATAAAACCAGAGTACCAGAAGCAGGGAATAGGAAGAAAATTACTTCAGATGGTGAAGGAGCATTATAAAAATTATCTGTATCGGATTGTGATTAGTGAAGAACAAAAAAATGTGGAGTTTTACGAGAAGTGTGGGTTCACAGCGATGGATATGGCGGTACCCTTGCAAATTCTTTTTTAATATGTCTGGCGATTGCTATTTTTCATGTTTTTGATATACTAAGCATAGGTTGATATTTGGGATTAAGAAAAAGAGAGTTTCTCTCATTTTTACTAAGGATATATAAAAATAATATGAACATTTGAAAAATGCGAGGCATGAGTTTGTTGTAAAGGAGCATCAGCATGAAAATTTTAGTAATCGGGGGTAGTTATTTTTACGGACGTGTATTTGTTATGGAGGCTGCAAAAGAGCATGATGTTACTGTAGTAAACCGGGGCACCTACAGCATGGAGAGCTTTGGTGTTACGCAGGTCACAGGGAACAGGGGGGACGCCTCACTGTGGCAGGCGGTGACAACGGATTATGATGTGTTAGTGGATTTTTGCGGTTATAACGAGGGAGACGTGGCAAATGTATTAGAGCATATAGCAGGCCGCATTGGACATTACATTTTTATCAGTACAGTAGATGTTTACCAGAGAGGATTATCCGGTTATAAAGACGAGAGTACCCCTTTGGAAACACGCAGATTTCCGGGAGAAGCAGGGGAATATATTATGGGAAAAGTAGCTTTAGAGCGGGAGCTTGCACAGGTGTGTGGGCAAAGAGACATTCCTTATACGATTCTGCGTCCGGCTATCCTCTATGGACCATTTAATTATGCACCGAGGGAGTCTGTATTTATCCAGCTGATGGTACAGCAGGGACTCCTTCCGAGGATTACCGATGCAGATGGCAGATTCCAGCTTATTTATGTAAAGGATGCTGCGCAGGCGGTTATCAAATGCATGGGAAATGACAAGGCTTTCGGGCAAAGCTATAATCTCTGCGGGGATGAGGTGGTTACCTATGATATGCTGGCAGATGCATTGTTAAAGGGTGCCGGGAAAATCAAAAAAGACAGGAAAGAAACGCCAATCCGGGAGCTCCTTATGACGATGCAGGAAGCGGAACAACAGGGACTGCCCCTTTCCTTTCCGGTGACAGAGGCAGAGACGGAGCTGTGCAGTAATGAGAAAAGCAAGGCAGAGCTTGGTATGGAATACATCAACTTAGAGGAGGGAATGGCGAGAACCTGTCAGGCTTTCTGGGGTGTGTATGGTGGATAAAAAACTACCACAAATCCTCAGGGTTCCATCCTAATATATTCCACAATTGACTGTTGTCAGAATTACCAAATTCAACATACCCGTCTGCTGTCAGGATGGCATTACAACTGTCCGTCGCTGGATAAATTACGCCCACACTGCCATCCTCTTTTGTAAGGTACAATGCGTCTTCAAAAGGACATCCGGGCTCTGTTATATCGTTAGTTGTACTGATTATCCTTTCTAGTTCTTCTAACGATTCCGTGGAATTACAAGCGTACATTTTTCCATGGAACATCATTTCTGCTTTTTTAAATCCGTGCAAATCTGAGGATGTTAGCAACGGAGCCTTATTGTATTTATCCGGAACAAAAAATTTTTTTACGGGTTCGGATTTTCCTCTTCTATATTTACTATATCCAAGCTGTCCTATTTCAGCCCATGAATGGGATAGAAAAAGCTGTTCCTCCCCGTCGGGGGTCTGATAGATTGCCGAACCGTTGCCTTCCTTAATGCCCGAATACAAAGAGACGCCTGTCAAATCATAGGCTTCTTTTTTCAGACTGTTTTTTTCCACATCATAAATATACATATCTGTTACGTTCATAGGATGCAAATAGACCTGTTGTCCATCCTCTGATACCTGAATCTCACAGTATTTATCTCCCTGTGTGTAAGAACAGCCGATTGCAACCAAATCTACGCTTCTAAGCATTTTTAGATTTACAGTATCATATATAAAAAGTCCGAAAGACCCACCGAAAATAATCCGTTTTTCATCTGCGTAATACAGCATTGCACCATCTGCTCCTGTACTTTGTGTTAAATCCGGCTTTGCTTCTTTAACAGGTATCGATGTTGCTGTCTCTTCTGGTTCATCCATACTTATCGTTTGTTTTTTCTCATAGTTGGATTCTGTATCAGTAACCGTTCCGGTTCCGAAAGTACACCCTGCTGCCCCCACAGATATTCCCAGCACCAGAATAATCATCCATGTCATAGGTAAGGATTTTTTTATTAATAATGATAATCTTGTCTTCATTTCCCGGTGTCCTCCTCGTAACTCTTGCATTAATAAATAGTTTCTGCCGTCTTTAGAAAGCATGGCACATATATTCACAAGCATCCGACAATAATCTGCTTTTTTATCATCACCAAGTTCTGCCATAACGCCCTCATCACATGCTGTCTCACAGTCCCGTTTTGACAAAATACAGGAAATCCACACAAGGGGATGGAACCAGTAAATGATAAGGCAAAAAGACCTTATCAGAGACCAGACCATATCCTTGTGGCGGTAATGTATCCATTCATGTAAAAAGATATAATTTCTGTACTCCTCACTAATCTCCCAGCTATCTGGAAGATAAATTGCCGGTTTTATTATTCCGAATAAACAAGGGCTATGGACGAGAGGCGTTATATAAACTGGCAATGTATCACGGTATTTTCCGGTACATTTACGTTTCCGTCTCAATTTAACACAAAAAATAATATTCCCTATCAATAGATAGCCTGTGAAGCAGACCATTCCAATTATCCAAATCCACTTTAAAACCTGAACCACGCTTGCTCTATTTTTTATGTCAACATTTGCCCTTATGGATTTTGTTTTTGCAATAGTATGGTTATTATTTACCAGAGAATTTTTCTCGTTTCGCTCATTCACAGAAGGCACCTGTTGCGTATTTTCTGTTGCCATAGCAGAAATATCTTCGCTCTTGTTATTATCTATTACACGAACTACTGCATTACTCTCTGACGGAAAATAGTTTATGACATTTATCGGATTTTCAAAAGGCAATGGGATAAGCAATTTTATTGCAATGATAAGCCATAGAGCATATTTGAATCTTTGTCCGATATATTTACCGCATAAACCCCGAATCGATAATACAACTAATATTATGATAGATGAACTGATAATCTGGTTCAGCATTTTATTTTTCTGCCTCCTTTAACATGTCATACAGTTCCTGTATTTCTTCCGGTTTTAGTTTTCGCTCTTTTAACAGGGTGCTCATCATCATACTGACAGAACCCTTAAATACCCAGTCTAAAAAGCTCTCCGTTTCAGCATAATTAACTGCCTCCTGTCCAACAGCAGGAAAATACAACTTTGCTTTTCTTCCCTGCTCAAATCTCAAGAGACCTTTTTTGCTCATTCGATTCAACATTGTACTGACCGTACTTTTGCTCCAACCGCATTTTTCATTCAATGTATGAAACAGCTGTGTAATTGTTTGTGGATTCTCATCCCAGAGTTCTTCCATTAAAATCCTTTCGCTGGGCTGTAATATAACTTTTCTCATGTTATCCTCCAATATCATTGTATGACTACTGTCATCCTTTATATGTATTACATTAGCATATCGTACTACTACAGTCAACCTTTATTTATATTTTTTATATTATAGAGCAGTTCAAATTTATGTGCCGCATATATACTGTTTTGATGCTTTCATGGTTTACCTCATCAATTTCTCTTTATTTATGGTTGATTCCTTTGTATTGTCTTTTTTCTTTTTTTAAATATTTTTTGTTCCAAATCCTTGAATGTTATCTTATCCTCGTTTACAATAATATTCATCATACGGTCTCCCTTGATTTAATGTCGCAATTAACATCATGAAGAAAAACTAGTATGAATGAGTATATAAAGGAAAACTATGATACTGAGCACACGTTAAGTTTTAATGATGCTGTTGATGATTTGACTTTGATTGCCAGCTGGGGAAAATATCGTGAGGAAACTGGGTGATTATATGACCAATAGAGAAAAAAGATTACGGAAAAGAAAAAGGAACTACAAATGGTCGCAAATTGGTATGATTGGTGTGAGAAAATGTCCTATATGCGATGGTACAAATACGATTCAGATATACAGGTATGATGCATGGGCATGCAGAGATTGCAATGAATGGCTTGGAGAGAAATGTGGTGACCTTACATGTCCGTATTGTAAGGATAGACCAGAGACTCCATATGAAGCATATTGGAGAAGTGATTTATCAACAGGAAGTGCTTATGAGAGGAAAATGTGGAGGAGAAACAATTATCATCATAAAAAAGCTGGTGAGCTTCGCAGGTATAGAAAGTTCGGCAATTCTGTTAGGAGGTTTTTATATGAGCAGGGAAGAGATATTGGAGAAAAGGAGAGCAGAGAATAGGAATAAGGACATCTATGAGCAAGAGGTTGTGAAGCAGGCAAGTACAAGTGTCATAGTAATGGCGGTACTTGCGACAATCTTTTTTGCCGTACAGATATTCGTCGGTGGTGGTGCAAATTGGGGCATGGGGGCACTTGTTTTCAGCGCAAGTATGACATCATTTTGGGCAAGATATAGAAAATTTCGACGTAAAAGTGAACTTCTGATAGCAGTCGCTTACACCATGCTTGTATTTGCATGTTCTGTATGTTACATCTATAATTTGATTGTGTCATCTGGAACGTTATAAGGCGATGATGACTTGGAAAAGATAGCTTATATTTAAAAATATCTCAAGAAAGGGCGGGCAGAGCGGAAGTTATCACAAAATCAACTGGCAGACATGGCTGGTGTATCTGGGAACACGATTAATTCTAATGTACTCGATTATGCGGGCATATTGGGTGTAGACATGAAGAAAACAGATTGGTCTGCTGGTTTTATATAAAGAATGCGATATCTTTTAAGTATGCAACAATGGTATATTTGATTTCTTCCGGCGTTTCCTTCATATCGTTGGCAATCCATTTTGTGATAATGTTCCAGATGGAACCAATATTAAAAGCAAGAATGTAGGATACATTTAGAGTATTGTATTTTTGGTAAAATGGCTTATCTGTGGTTACAATTTCTTCATGAACCTCCGGTATAAAGGTATTCCATTTATTTAGTAATATGTGTAAGAGATTATTGTTATAAAGCAGAATCAATAATGTCTGGTATTCCTGGCAAAATGCAAAAATAACGTCAAGGATATCAGGCATTTTGCAGTTTTTAAGGTTTTTTAATTGTTCCACATAATCAATCATAATGCGGTTAATATATGCGTCTAATACATCATTTTTACTATCAAAATTTCTGTAAAAGGTCTTATGTGCAATTCCTGCTTCCAGTACAATTTGTTTTACGGTAATGTCCGAGTATGGATATTGTTCCATCAGGTGTAACAGTGCGGTGGTGATTTCATTTTTGGAACGGATGGCGCTCGGATTGTTTGATTTGTTCATTGTAAATGTCCTCCATGACACATTTTTATAAAATTGTGTCAGTTGCCTGACTGGGGTTGTGGGGTGTTTGTGGATATTATATCATGAGCGTAGCTCGTAATCGTATTCGACAATTTCATCCTTGCAAGCAAGTGAAATTGTCTTCATTATATCATAAATGACACAAATATGTCAGAAAGGAAGAAGAGGAATGGAGAAATATGTCTGGTTATTTCCACTATTATTTATCTTTCACGATATGGAGGAGATTATAGGTTTTGGAATGTGGTACAAACGCAATAAGGCTATGCTGGATGAAAGATTTCCGGCAATCAGCAAAAGCTATGGGGATTATAGTACGGAGGGAATGGCAGCAGCAGTGTATGAAGAGCTGATATTATGTATTGTTTTTTGTATCATAGCAATAGTCACAGGCAGATATGCATTGTGGCTGGGAGGGTTTATTGCATATGCAGTGCATCTGGCTATGCATATCGGACAGTCAATTGTAATCCGGAGTTATATACCGGCACTGGCAACCAGTATCATCGCATTGCCAGTAAGCTTCTGGATTATAAAAGAATGTATTGGGCTGCTGGAATATTCGGCTGGAATGGTAGTTTTATATAGCGTGATAGGGATTGCAGTAGTAGGACTGAATCTTAAACTCGCACATTTACTGCTGTCATGGTTTACGAGGTGGATGAACACAAAATTGGGGGAGGAAATGTGAAAATGAAGGTTATGCTGATTAATGGAAGTCCGAGGAAAAATGGAGCAACCGGTACAGTGCTAAGAAAAATGGGTGAGATGCTTTTATCATACAAGAATGTAGAAATCGACCTCGTACATCTGGCAGATTTGGGAATGGAATATTGTAAGGGCTGTGAGGTGTGTTACAAAAAGGGAGGATGTATCATAAAGGATGATGCCGAAGCGCTGGCATCAAGGCTGCGAAATGTGGATGCAGTTATTGTAGGAAGTCCCACGTATGCGAGTAATGTGTCAGGTCTGATGAAAACCTTTATCGACAGGGGGCATTTTGTCATAGAGCAGGCACTGGTCCGTAAATATGTTGTTATTGTAGCGACTGGAGAAAATTATGGAAAACAGGATGTTGTGAAGATATTGAGGAAGTTGGTTGTATATTCCGGGGGTAGAATTTGTGGAAGTCTTGCGTTAAATGTAGAGTTTGAAAAAGGAATAAAAATTGATGATAAATTAAAGAGGAAAATAAAAGAAAATTCGGAGAAATTGTATCAGAGTGTGCGGAGAAAAAAGAGATATTTTATGCAGGAGCTGGTGCATAAGGTTGTTTTTGAAGTGGGAATTAAGCCCTTTGTTTTGAGGAAGGGTGAGGATTATCGAGGGGTGAGGAAGATGTGGGAGGAGATGGGTATGGGGGATTGAGAAGAGGAAATGTTATCTTGGGGTTAACATGGTTGGAAGAAAAGTGAGAGATATAGTATTGGAAATGAGTGTTTAGTGTTATTTTGATGAAATTTGTAAAATTTTAGATGACAAAGTCTGGATGTTGTGGTAATATCTAATATAGCTGTCTCTTATACACATCTGACGCTGCCGAC
>UQXF01000104.1 GCA_900544905.1 uncultured Clostridium sp. | reverse complement strand
CCTCATAAAACATCTGGCAACAATATACTTAATGTTGCCAGAAAAACATAATATTATTTTAAAATACTATTTACAAAAGTGACATTTTCTAAAAATAATGTACTGTAAAAAAAGTGACATTATTAAAAGTTATTGACAATCTTTTCCACGGCAACGGTAAAATATCCATGGAATGTTTTATTGGCTATTCGGCGTCATCAATCTGAAACTGTTCCACAATCTGGCTGAGTACATTGATGTTGTCCATGCTGTTGTCAACCACGTCTTTATTCCGGCTGGTTTTTTCCGCCATGTCCGATGTACTTCCGGCAATTTCATTAATGCTTACACCTGCCTCATTTACCGCGGTACTGATTCCGTCCACCGAATCCTTGATTGCTGCAATATTGCCGGACAAGTTCATAATGGCTGTATTTACGCTGGACATGTTATTCTCTACTACCACCGCATCCTTTTTGTACTGCTCGCTCACTTCGCCAAAAGTCTTATAATCCTCCAATACGGTATCTCCCATAAATTCAATAGAAGCATCCAGACACTGTGCCATATCGGTTACTGCACTGTTTACCTCTCCCACAATCTTGTTGATATTGGATACCGTTTCACTTGTCTGCTGTGCCAGCTGGCTGATTTCTGTCGCTACAACAGCAAATCCCTTTCCGGCTTCGCCTGCTCTTGCCGCTTCAATGGAAGCATTCAGCGCCAGCAGACTGGTTTGGGAAGAAATATCGTCAATTGCATTGGTTAATGCATTAATCTGGTCTACTGCTTTTGACTTCTCGAGAGCTGCTTCGGCATTTTTCTTAACATTATTGTACATATCCCTCGTTCTGTCTGACGCACTCTGGGTAGAATCCCGTAAGGTTGCCGCTCTCTTCATAATCTCCTCAGAAAGACCTCTTCCCTCCTTCGACAGCCTTTCAATGGAAATGGCATTGGTTTTTACCTGCTCCAGATTGCTTTGCACGTTTTCCACCGCATCACCGGATTCCGCCATGCCTGCTGCCAGCTGCTGGGTAAATGCAGAATCAGATTCCGCTATCCGGGCAATTCCCTCTGAGGTATCCTGTAAATCAGATATGTTTTTATCCAGCTCCTTACAAGAGCCTTCTATGTTGCGGACCATTTCCTCCAGATGGCTTCTCATACGGATAATAGCCTGTGCCATCTCTCCCGTCTCATCCCTGCGCTTAACCAGTCTGTCGCTGTCAATCCGGGTCACAAAATCCAAATCCGCCGTATACTGGATTATCCTTGTCAGCTTCTTGATTGGATTTGAGATGGTTCCGCCTATGAATGCCGCATAGAAAATAGAAATTATAAACGCAAACAAAATCATTCCAACAATTGTAATGGATAGCGAATTGGTTTTGCCAAGCAGCTCCTTCTGGGGTACGGTCACCACCAGCTTCATACCGTTTCCAAGTTCTGTATAAATGATACTGTTATCACCGGAGGTTACCACGGTTCCTTCATTATCCGCATTATTTATCACTTCAAAGTCTTCCGGAATTGCTTCCTCAAGACTGGTACCTGTCTCGAAATCCTTATGGGACAAAATGGTATTATTTGCATTTAACAGGTATGCATAACCTGTATCATATACCTTCGCCTCTGAAACCAGACTCTCAATTTCCGAAAAATCCAAATCCATTCCCACAATGCCGACAGAGGTGTCATCAATATACAATGGAACAACATAAGAAATCATATAAACGTTTATGTTTTCATTCAGATATGGGTCCATCCAGACCGGCTCTCCTGCCTCCACCGGAATATAATACCAGCCGACATGTGCAACATCGGAAGGGTCATAGCTGCTGAAATCAGTTGGCGTTAAAAATTCAAATTTATCTCCGGATTTTGACATAAAAATTCCGGAGGTTGGCTCTGTAAATTCCGGATTATAACGGATATAAGCACAGAGAGCTCCGCCGGTATTCATTGCAAGATTGTCCGCCGTAACCTCTAAGGATTTGGTGCATTCGGTTACATAACTCTTATCGGTCTTAAAGGCGTTGAAATCATCGATGGTAGAGAGTGTGATATTACTCAAAGAGTCTACTGACTGTTCAATCTTTTCAATGGTCTTATTCAGTTCTTCTGTCTTATTGCTGCTGATTAAGGTTAGTATCTGCCGGGAATCCTCCTGTGTCACTGCTCTTGACGCCCTTATGCAATTTACTCCCATGATAACAGAAACCAGTACGACCGCCCCACATATAGCCGCTGTAATTCTTACTCTCAATGACTTTTTCATAGTATCCCTCCCATTATTGAATAGTGTTTTTATATACATGGTTCTTGTATTCGTGTTTTTCCACAATTTAACACCCGATTTTTGTCTATTATAACATACCTTATGGTAAATTACTATTATAAAATAACAACGAGGAGAAAATAGATTTAGAATAAGTAAAAATATGAGTACCAAAAGTGCTGCTACAAAAATAAATATGTGTCAAAATGTGTGTACGATTTGTGTATGGGAGAAATAAAAGAAGCTAGAACCCTTGAAAGTCCTAGCTTTTAAGAAAACAGCCAATAGGGGAATCGAACCCCTGTTTCCGCCGTGAGAGGGCGGCGTCTTAACCGCTTGACCAATTGGCCTTGTCCTTGACGACTTGCTTAGTATAGCAAAAGATAGGATAGATTGCAAGAGTTTTTTAAAAAAATTTTTAAATTTTTTTCAAATGCAAAAAAGCTGATTTATTTCCATTATTTCTTTATCAAAAGGACTGGATTCCATAAAATGAAATTCAGTCCCCTGTCTATCCCGCCTATAAATCAAAAATACTCAGCTGGCTGGACTCCGGCAGACCATCCAGCAGTCCCAAATCACTCATTTTTTCAATGGTGGATTTTCCAATCTTTGCCCTAGTGCGCAAATCCTCTTTGGAGATGAACCGTCCCTGCTTTGCCGCATCTTTAATCTGTGCTGCCGCCTTACCGGCGACGCCCTCCACCGAATTAAAGGATGGCATGATTTTTCCGTCAATAATCTGGCAGTTCACATCATCCGCCCGGTAAATATCAATAGGCATAAATTCAAAGCCTCTGGCGTACATTTCCTGTACCAGCCGCATATCCCTCAAGGCATCCTCTTCCGCACCGCTCCGTTCCTCTTTTGATTTGCTCTTGATTTCGTTCATAACAGCCTCTAAATGCTCCTGTCCCCTACACATAGTTTCATAATTAAAAGCTTTGGCACGGATACTGAAATATGCCGCATAGTATGCTAAGGGTTCATTTACCTTAAACCATGCAATTCTCCACGCCATCATGACATAGGCTGCCGCATGTGCCTTCGGAAACATATACTTAATCTTTTTACAGGACCAGATGTACCAGTCCGGAACATTGTGCTTTAACATCTCCTCTTCCATCTGTGGCTGTAGTCCTTTTCCCTTACGGACGCTCTCCATAATCTTAAATGCCAGACCCGGCTCTAACCCCATATGAATCAGGTAAACCATAATATCATCACGACAGCAGATAGCGCCGGAAAGCTCGGTTTTTCCCTCTGTAATCAACGTTTGGGCATTGCCAAGCCATACATCCGTACCATGGGACAAGCCGGAAATACGAACCAGGTCAGAAAAGCTCTTGGGCTTTGTATCCACAAGCATCTGGATAACAAAGTCTGTACCAAATTCCGGTATTCCCAGAGACCCGGTAGGGGTACCGCCTATGTCCTCCGGCGTGATACCCAGGGCAGAGGGATTGTGGAATATGGACATGACCTCCTGGTCGTCCAGGGCAATGGTCTTCGCGTCAATTCCCGTCAGGTCCTCCAGCCTCCGGATAATGGTAGGGTCATCATGACCGAGAATATCCAGCTTTAACAGGTTTGCATCAATGGAATGGTACTCAAAATGTGTAGTTATAATATTGGTTTTTGTATCGTTTGCCGGTTTCTGTATGGCAGTAAATTCATATATTTCCCGGTCGCTTGGCACCACAACCATGCCTCCCGGATGCTGTCCGGTGGTCCGCTTAACCCCAACACAGCCTGCAGCAATCCTGCGCTCCTCACATTTTCTTTTATTGATTTCACGCTCCTGGTAATATTTATATACCAGCTGCTCCGCGGTCTTCTGGGCAATTGTGCCGATGGTTCCTGCCCGGAATGCGTGCCCCTTTCCAAACAGCTCCTCTGTATACGCATGGGCATTCGCCTGGTATTCTCCTGAAAAATTCAAGTCAATATCCGGCTCCTTGTCCCCGTAAAAGCCTAAAAAGGTTTCAAAGGGAATATCATGCCCCTCTTTTTTCATCATAGTGCCGCATTTCGGACATGCCATATCCGGCATATCACAGCCGGAGCTTCCGGAATAGCTTTTTACCAGCTCCGAATCAAAATCCACATAATAACATTTTGGGCAGATATAGTGGGCGGATAAAGGATTTACCTCTGTTATACCAGACATGGTAGCCACAAAGGAGGAGCCGACGGAACCACGGGAACCAACCAGATATCCGTGGTCATTGGAATCCCATACCAGCTTTTGTGCGATAATATACATAACCGCATAGCCGTTTCCGATAATGGAGGTCAGCTCCTTTTCCAGTCTGGTTGTCACCTGCTCCGGAAGCTTCGGCCCATAAATCTCATGGGCCTTGTCATAACAGATACTCCGCAGTGTATTATCCGAATCTTCAATAACCGGCGGACATTTATCCGGACTGACGGGATAAATCTTCTCTATCATGTTGGATATCAAAATCGTGTTGTCAATAACGATTTCCTTCGCCTTATCGCTTCCCAGATATTCAAATTCCCTAAGCATTTCCTCCGTGGTACGGAAAAACAATGGCGGCTGGTTATCCGCATCCTTAAAGCCCTTGGATGCCATAAGCACAGCCCTGTAAATGCTGTCCTCCGGGTCCAGAAAATGCACATCACAGGTTGCCACCACCGGCTTATTATAGGTTTCCCCCAGCTTTACAATAATCCGGTTCAGATTCTGTAAATCTTCATCGGTATTGACATTAGGATATTTATCCTCCGCCTTCATAAATGCATTGTTACCGATGGGCTGAATCTCCAGATAATCATAAAACTGCACAATACGGTCTATCTCCTCCTCTTCCGCATCATCCACAATGGCACGGAACAGTTCCCCTGCTTCACAGGCAGAGCCGAGAATCAGACCTTCCCGGTATTTATTAATCAGGCTCTTCGGCATAATCGGACGTTTGTTAAAGTAGGTCACATGGGATTCTGATATCAGACGGTTGAGATTGACCCTGCCGATTTCATTTTTTGCCAGAATAATCCCATGATAACGTCTCGACTTTTTAATGGTCTCCGGTGACGTTTCCCCAAATGCATTTAAATCGCTTAAGTTAGTTACCCCTTTATCCTTAAGCATTTTGATAAAACGCAGGAAAATTTCTGCGGTAGCTGCCGCATCATCCACCGCTCTGTGGTGGTTTTCCAGCTTAATTCCCAAATGCTTGCAAATCCTGTCCAGGGTGAATTTTCCAAGCTCCGGACAGAGCACATGCCCCAGTGTCATGGTATCCACCACGGAATTTTCCACTGTCCTGCCCAAATCATGGGCAAATTTGCGGATAAAGCTCACGTCAAATCTCGCATTATGGGCAACCAGCACACTGTCTCCCACAAATTCCAGGAATTTGGGAAGCAGCATTTCTATGGTCTCAGCCTCCATTACCATATCATCCGTAATGGAGGTAAGCTTTGTAATATTGTAGGGAATCGGTATTTCCGGATTGACAAAATGGGAAAAGGTATCCGTGATTTCTCCATTTTCAATCTTGACAGCACCAATCTCGATAATCTTACAAAACTTAGGGCTTAAACCCGTTGTCTCGATATCAAATATCACATAGCTGTCATCCAACGACTGTCCCTTCGGTCTTACTACAAAATCCTTTAAATCGTCTACAAAATACCCCTCTACCCCGTATATAATTTTGAACGGGTCATCCTTCTTGATACAGTGGTTGGCAACCGGAAATGCCTGGGCAACCCCATGGTCGGTAATGGCAATGGCAGGATGTCCCCATTCCTTTGCCCTGGAAATAATCTTTCCCACATCCACCACACTGTCGTTATCGCTGTATACCGTATGCATGTGAAGCTCCACACGCTTCTCCAGGGAATTATCCATACGCTTTGTTGTAAAGTCCGGAATCGGCTTAATACCGGTGATAGAATTCAGCGTAATTTCTCTGACATATGTATCGTATGCCGGCACTCCCTTAATCCGGTAAAACTGCTTTATCTTAAAGTCATCCTTTAACAGCGCCCAGTCCTCTTTGGAGACAAAAATCTTTCCCGCAATGGAATCCGTAAAATCCGTAATGGAAAAGGTAATCAGGAGTTTTTCTCCGTTCCGGAGCTCTTTTTCCTCCATCTCAAATATCTGTCCCCGGACAACGATATCTCCGAGACCCTCCGTAATTTCTGATATGGCATATTCCTTTCCCTCTACATTCCGTCCGTATATAACCTCCGGGTCTGCAACCCTTGTCCTGCCATATGCCGAAGCGCCCCATCTGCCTTCCTTCGGCTTGCTTCTGTTCTCCGTTGCCGGCTTGCCGGCTGGAGCAGTATTTTGTTTTTCCCCATTGGTCTCTTTTGCTGCCCCGGGAAGCTTTGCGGCATGTTCCGGGGTCTTCTCTTCCTGTTCCCTGTTGGATGCCACCTGTTCCATAATCTGGTGCACCTCTAAGTAAAGCTTGTGCTCATTGGCACGCCGGATGGAGTCCTTCTGTTCCTCCGTAAAGTCAAACCCCACCTGTATGTCATAGTGGAAACGCTCCCTGTATACCTGTTCCAGATATTTCTTGATATCAGCTGAACGGGTTTTGGCAAGAAATGTGTCATCAAGGGTCAGTGTAATAATATTGGCATCAATAAACCATTCCGCATTTTTGACCAGCCGGTAAAGTACAGAGGATTCTGCCTGAAGCTCAAAAAGCAAGCTATCCTTATACACATTTGTTAGCTTGCTGATATCATACTGATTGGATAAATCATAATATTCAATTATCTTTACATGAAGATTTCCCTGGGATACAAACTCACTTAACGCATCCTCCACCGCATATATATCCTGTTTCTCAATCAGAATCTTACTCTCTATATGAATCTTTAAGGTTTTTTCTGATTTCACAAGAACCGCAGCAGTTACAAAAACCTGCGCAAACAGCTCCTTTGTATCTCCAGGACATTCAAAGCCTGGAAATACTTCAAAAAATCCTTTTCTCTCAGCCATATTTTATCTCCGTTTATCCCAGTTCCTTAATTCATCCTCTAAAACTGCCAATAACTGTTCCTCCGGAACCTTTTTAATAATCTCGCCCTTTTTGATTAAAAGACCTTCCCCATTACCGCCGGCAATTCCTATGTCTGCTTCCTTTGCCTCTCCGGGACCATTTACCACACAGCCCATAACGGCAATTTTTATATCCAGATTCTCAAAATCCGCCGCCAGATTTTCCACCTTGTTGGCTAATCCAATCAAGTCAATGGAGGTTCTTCCACAAGTTGGACAGGAAACCACCTCAATTCCGCCGTTGCGGAGCCCTAATGTCTTTAATATCAGCTTTGCCGATACAACCTCATTTACCGGGTCTCCGGTTAAGGATACACGGATTGTATCACCGATTCCCTGATAGAGAATCAGTCCCAGACCCACTGCCGATTTGATATTGCCTCTGGTAAGGGTACCCGCCTCCGTAATTCCCACATGAAACGGATAGTTCGTCTTTTCTGCAATTAATTCATGCGCCTTCACACACATCAGTACATCAGAGGATTTGATGCTGATTACAATATCATCAAACCCATATTCCTCTAATATATGCACTTTATCAAGAGCACTCTCCACAAGTCCTTCAGCAGTTACGCCGTGATATTTTGCGACCAGCTCCTTTTCCAGAGAGCCGCTGTTGACACCCACACGAATCGGTACCTGATATGTCTTTGCCGCATCCACTACTGCCTTAATCCTATCCGCACCACCGATATTTCCGGGGTTAATGCGTATTTTATCCGCGCCATGCTCCATAGCCATGATTGCCAGTCTGTAATCAAAATGAATATCTGCCACAATGGGAATATGGATTTGCTTTTTTATCTCAGAAAATGCCCTGGCTGCCGCTTCATTATTCGCCGTACAGCGGATGATGTCACAGCCTGCCTTCTCCAACGCCAAAATTTGTCCCACCGTTGCCTCCACATCCTCCGTTTTTGTATTTGTCATGGACTGAATCAGGATGGG
This sequence comes from uncultured Clostridium sp., assembly GCA_900544905.1. Taxonomy (GTDB): domain Bacteria; phylum Bacillota; class Clostridia; order Lachnospirales; family Lachnospiraceae; genus CAG-590. The sequence continues at coordinate 2,422 of UQXF01000104.1, read as the reverse complement.
ATTGCCTCCGCCAATCACTCTGTCCCCTATGTGTACAATCTTTGTGTGTTCTCTCATACTGTTACCCTCACATGCTTCCACTTCTATCCTCTTACATAAACATTATCATTTTATAATCTTAAAAATATCCTGGAACATTACAACTACCATTAATCCGACTAACAGCATAAATCCAATCGCATTAACCAGTGCTTCCTTGTCTGCCGACATTTTTTTCCTGAAAAATGCCTCCACCAGCAGTAAAATGGTTCTTCCACCGTCCAGCGCCGGGAATGGAAGAAGATTCATAACTCCCAGGTTTGCGCTGAGCATAATACAAAAATTCACCATATTCAGAATCACATTGATGACTGCGACAGAGGCGTCTCCCTCTGCACTCTCCTTCGCCTCATCAATGGTATCACTCATCATGGACACAATTCCCACAGGGCCTGACAAATTATTAAGCCCCAGTCTTCCGCTCACCAGATATTCCAGACTTAAAAAGGTGGTCTTAATATAATACCGAAGCTCCAATGCGCTGTATTTTAAAACCGTAAGGGCATTTCCCTTTTCCCGCGCCCCTGCGTATATTCCCATCAGATAACCGCTTTCCGTCTCCATAGGACTGAACTGGTATTGCAGCTCTTCCCCGTCCCTGTCCACGGTAAGTGTAATATCCTCTCCTGTCTGGTTAAACTGGGTATAAACCAGAACCTCACGGAAATTATATATTTTATGACCGTTATAACTGGTTATGATATCGCCGGTCTGTACGCCTGCTTCCTTTGCCGGGCTCTCCTCCGAAAAATCACTAATCCTCGGCGAATCGTAGCCACAGACAGCAATCAGGACAATAGAGAGAAGAAATGCCAGAATGAAGTTAAATAACGGGCCTGCAACCACCACGGAAATCCGTGCCCATACCGGTTTTGTACTAAAGGAATGCTCATCCTGCACATCCTCATCCTCACCAAGCATCATACAGTAGCCGCCCATAGGAATCAGCTTCAGGGAATATTTTGTCTCCTTTTTTGTAAAGGAAAACAGCGTGGGTCCCATACCGACTGCAAATTCATTTACATAGATTCCGTTTTTCTTTGCCAACAAAAAATGTCCCAGTTCATGGAAGAAAATAATTGCACCAAACACAAGTAATGCAATAATCACATTTATAACTGTACTCATGATATCCACCTGCTCTCAATCGTTTCATATACCCACCGCTCTGTTTCCAAAATATCCTCCACGGTTGGATTTTCAATTACGGTATGCCGGTCCATACATACCCTTATCATCTCATAGATTTCCAAAAAACGTATTTTTTTATTCAAAAATTTGGCAACTGCCAGCTCGTTGGCGGCATTCAGTACCGTCGGCATGCTTCCGCCGGTCTCAATCGCCTCATAGGCATATTTTAACCCCAGAAATGTGTCCAAATCCGGTTTTTGAAATGTAATTTCTGTTAACTGTGAAAAATCCAGCCGTCTGCCGTCCAGATACACACGCTTTGGATAATATAAGGCATATTGTATCGGGAGACGCATATCCGGTGTTCCCAGCTGCGCCATCACTGCACCATCCTCAAATTCCACCATGGAATGAATGATACTCTGGGGCTGCACCACAACCTCGATTTGGGAAGCCTCTACTCCAAACAGCCATTTCGCTTCAATGACCTCCAGTCCTTTGTTTACCATGGTTGCGGAGTCAATGGTAATTTTCCTGCCCATGGACCAATTGGGATGCTTTAATGCCATGTCTAATGTAACCAGCTCCAAATCCTTCTTTGATTTTCCCCGGAAGGGTCCTCCGGAGGCGGTTAGCAATATTTTATGGATTGTATTTCCCTGTTCCCCGTTCAGGCATTGAAAAATGGCAGAATGCTCGCTGTCCACCGGCAGAATGGAGACATTCTTCTCCTTTGCCAGCGGCATTATGATATGTCCGGCGGTGACAAGCGTCTCCTTATTTGCCAGACCGATATCCTTTCCTGCCTGGATTGCCGCAATGGTTGGCTGGATACCAATCATGCCCACAACTGCGGTAATTAATATGTCAGAGTCCGGGACAGTGGCAACCTCCAGCAGACCTTCCATGCCGGAAACCACCCGGCAGGCAGGCTCCACATCCGCAATGGCAAGCTTTAACGCATCTGCATTGGATTTACTCCACACCGCCGCCACCTGTGGATGAAACTCCCGTATCTGCTCCTCTAACAGTTTGATATTACTGCCGGCAGATACTGCCACCAGCTTCAAATCCCCATTACTGCGGATTACATCCAGGGTCTGGGTGCCTATAGAGCCGGTGGAACCTAAAATGGCTACATTTTTCATGTTATCCTCCTAAAAATTTATGCCAGCTTATGCCGGCATATTCCTATTGTATATTCTAATTCATTATACGATATTAAATCTGTCTCTTATACACATCTCCGAGC
>UQXF01000103.1 GCA_900544905.1 uncultured Clostridium sp. | reverse complement strand
CGAGTCTCGTGGGCTCGGAGATGTGTATAAGAGACAGAATATGTATATTAAACGGAGGAAAATGCAATGACAAATAAAAAGAAAAGTAATTGTGGTAGACCAGCAGGTCGAATAAAAACGGCGAAAATAGAAATCTCAATTGAACCGGCAGTTAAAGATGAATTTATGACATTATTGCGCAACGAAGGGAAAACTGCCTCTGTTGAAATTGGTTCTTGGATTAGAGAATACATAAAAAGTAACAAGCTAAAGGAGGAAGAATAGATGAAGGTAGTATCATTCTTCAGCGGACTTGGCGGACTGGACAAAGGTTTTGTAGATACTGGCTATGATATTGTGTGGGCAAATGATTTTGATAAATATGCGGTGCAGACATATAAGGCTAATTTTGGCGAACACATTGTGTTAGGTGATATAAATGAAATTCCTTTAGAAGAAATACCGGATTGTGATGTGCTGATTGGAGGATTTCCATGTCAGCCGTTTAGTATGATGGGTCAGCAGAAGGGGTTTGAAGATACCAGAGGAACATTATTCTTTAGAATCGCAGAAATAGTGAATGATAAAATAGAAAAAGGTAAAAAACCAAAAGCTATCATTTTAGAAAATGTACGATCTCTAAGAACGCATAATAACGGAAAAACATATAAAGAAATCCATCGAGTATTGCAGGATGTATTGGGATATAAAGTATTTTGTGAAATATTAAATTCCGCAGACTATGGTGTTCCTCAAACTAGAAATAGAACATATATTGTATGCTTCGATAATCAAGCAGCGGAATACGAATTTCCAATGAAACAGGAACTCAATAAAACATTGCAGGATCTGTTAGAAAATGATGTGGATAATAAGTACTTTTTATCGGACAAGATATTGCCTACAATATTATCCGATGGAACAGGTGGATATAAGGCAAAATCAGAGATAGATTTAAAGATTGCAAGACCATTATGTGCAACTATGGCAAAGATGCATAGAGCCTGTCAGGATAATTATGTAACACAAAAGGGAAGGGTAAGAAGACTTACACCAAGAGAGTGTGCAAGATTGCAGGGATTTGAGGATTCTTTTGAGATACCAGTGTCTGACTGTCAGGCATATAAGCAATTCGGTAATGCAGTCACAGTAAATGTATCAAAAGCAGTTGCCCAATCCGTAAAGGACACGTTAAAAAAACTTGGAGAGTGGGTAGATTAACATGGAATACAAAAATGACAAAAGTGAGTTTATAGCATTCGCTGAATCTGGACTGGGTGGTAAAAAAAGTACATCTATAGATGTATGTCTGGAACGCGTTACAAAAGTTATAGATGAAGAGTTTCTTGCAGCAAGAGCGAAGCAATACAGAGAGGATGTACAAAGTGACAATGAGTTTAAGGCAGCGTTTGAAAAACTAGCTGTTATTTGTAATGAAAAAGAACAGAATTGCGCTAAGTGTCCGGTATGCAAGTATTGTAATACTTATATTGAAAATGCAAGGAAGAACGTTAGCAATCGTTCTTTAAAGATGATTGATTTGTTTTGTGGAGCTGGTGGATTATCATTAGGGTTTTCACAGGAAGGATTTATAACAAGTCTTGCAAATGATATTCAAGACTGTTGTGTGGATACATATGCACATAATCATCCGGAGACACCTAGGGACCATATAGTACTGGGAGATATCAAAGATGTAGTTGAAAATCTCGAGAAATTGTTGGATGGTAGAAGTGTTGATATTGTAGTTGGTGGACCACCTTGCCAGGGTTTCAGTATGGCTAACAGACAGCGCTTAATAGATGATCCAAGAAATTATCTTTATAAAAGTTACGTGGAAGTTGTGAAAAAAGTTCGTCCTAAGTTTTTTGTTATGGAAAATGTTAAAGGAATGTTGTCTGTGGCAGAACAGGTAAAAGAGGATTTTCGTAATATAGGCTATTCTGTAGAATGTCATGTTTTGAATGCTAAGAATTATGGCGTGCCTCAAAATAGAGAAAGGTTGATATATATTGGCAACTGCATTGGTATTGACAACGAAGAGATTTTCAGTGAGATATTTTCACTTAGTGAAAGTATTCCGGAACATAATCTTGGTGATGCCTTATTTGCGCTTAGAGAATTAAAAGCTTCCAGAATTAAGAATGCGACGGAGGCTGGTTCAGTAGAAAGTGGATATAAAATAGAGAAAAACAACATTACTGATACGAATGAATACATCTCATATATTAATCAAGGTAGAATGGTAGCTGTAGTATCAAATCACAAGGCACGATACAATAATGACAGGGACATAGAGATTTATGGACGTATGGCTCAAGGGGACCGTTCAGATGATCCTAAGATTGCAGACATTATGCCATATGCCAGAAGGAATAATATTTTTAAGGATAAATATTACAAATTGGAAAATGACAAAGTCTGCAAGACTATAACGGCGCATATGAAGTTCGATTGCAATATGTACATTCATCCCACACAGGCAAGAGGTCTTACTCCTAGAGAAGCTGCGAGAGTTCAGTCGTATCCTGATGACTATTTCTTTAGGGGAGCATATACCAAAACATATATGCAGATAGGAAACTCTGTTCCTCCACTTTTGGGAAGAGCAATTGCACAGGTGATTAAACGCTATATGAAAGGTGGTAATGTTTGATGAATTTCACAGAAGCAATGGAGATAATAAGGAATATAATCCCTGAATGTTCATCAAAAGAATATGATGGAATAATAGTAAAAAGACTTGAAACATCTAATACATTGGATGAGGGAAGAACAACCAATCAGACTCATATTGCAATATCTGGTGAGCAGATGAATATGTTCCCTTATCTAATGGCTGATGGCTATTTTAAGTGTAATTATGATGATAGAGATGAGCAGTTGAAGAAATACTTCATAACACAGATACCGCTTTATATTTATAAAGATAATATTTCGTATTTGTCTGGAGGTGAGGAAAGTGGAATTGTTTTTGATGGAAATGAAAGCAGGTGTGTTCGGGCCAGCATAGTAAGAAGCCGCAGAAAAGAACAGGCTGATCAGGTACAGTTGTCACTTACTACTATTGATGACCAGGCATTTGTTACATTTAGAAAAATGTTACACACAGGCGATTATCTGGTATTACTGAAGCATAAAGAAAAACTGTTCTATGATTGTATTGGTATTAAAGCTGCTGATGAAACAAAAGGAGAATATCATCTTTCAGTGCTTAATAATAAGTTTTATAAATTGCCTACAAATACAAAAGTAGATATTAAAAAGCTTATTGAAATTAAAAATTCAAAGATTGAAGAGAGAGATTTTACAATTCAAGAGTTGGGCAGTATTCTTTTTGAAATGTATAGTAATGCAGAGGATAAGATGCAGGTGGCATCTATCCATATTTTCGGAATAAAATATGGAAAAAATATTATTGATAAAGAATTTAGAGCACCAGATATTATTAAGGCAGCAGGATTGAATGAGTCGTATTCTACAGAATTACAAAAGGCTTTGAATGTTTACAGATGTCTTAATAAGAATTCATATGGCATTTCTATTTCTGACGGGGATGAACCAAAGAAAGCAGAAAAAATATCTGGTGTGCGAAAAACTGGAGCTGAAAATATTCTGCTGTATGGTGTGCCAGGGGCTGGTAAGAGTCATGAAATAAAAACAAAATATTGTTCTGATGAAAAATATATGGAGCGTGTGGTATTTCATCCGGATTATATGTATTCGGATTTTGTTGGTCAGATTCTTCCTAGAGTCGAAAAGGATGAAGCTGGTAATGATAAGCTGAAATACATATTTATACCGGGACCATTTACTAAAATGTTAAAGAAAGCAGAAAATGATCCAGAAAACTACTATTATCTTGTGATTGAAGAATTAAATCGTGGCAATGCACCAGCAATATTTGGTGAGATATTCCAGTTGCTTGATCGAAAGGACGAAGATGAATTCCCTGCTGAAGAAGTGGGTGAGAGTGAATATGGAATTTCAAATTATGAGGTTGCAAAAGAAGTATATAAAGACGAAAAACATCCAGTAAGGATACCCTCAAATATGTATATTCTGGCAACGATGAATACTGCAGATCAGAATGTATTCACCTTAGACACTGCATTCCAGAGAAGATGGAATATGAGACAGATAGAAAACAATTTTGAAAAATCTGACCATTCAAAAGATATAATTGTAGGTACTAAGGTAAGCTGGGGTGCATTTGCATCAGTAATTAATGATATGGTTATTGACAGTAATGTTGACATGGCAAGTTCTGAGGACAAGCGTCTTGGAACATACTTTGCAAAGAAAAAAGAATTGGAAGCCAGCAGATTTCCAGAAAAAGTCCTTAAATATTTATGGGATGATGCTTTTAAAATGGACAAGACAGCAATATTTAATGAAAATTGCAAGTCCTTGGAAGATGTTGTTGTTACATATGAAACAGCTACAACTGATAAGCTGGCGGCAGTGTTGAGATTAAGTGTATATGAAAAGATGCTTTCAAAAATGCAGCAGAAGAATACAGAAAATGATGAAAACTAGGTGGTGATCTTTTGAGGGAAATAGATATTAGAAGTAAATGCAGAGTGAATTCTAACCGTGAAATGGATACCTTTGTGGGGCTAAGATGTGATGATGGTGACATTGGTATCAATTTCCCAATGGGTTACCATATATCAGAGGATAACAAGGAACTGCGGAAGGACATTATATTGCTGTTTACAACACTTGCTGCGAATACAGAGCGTAAAGAATCAGAGCTGCTGGCAGAAGGCAGCAGCTCTGATGAAGTAGAATTTCCGTTGCAATCATATATTTATCTTATCAAGGATTTTTTTGCAAGAGGATATTACAGGGAACAGGAAGTTTCATATAAGATTGCAAAAACAGGGAAGGTAAACTGGAACAGGACAATAAAAACTCAAAGACCATATGTACAGGATATGGATGTGTTTTATCTTGATTTCGTTACAAAGAAAAATAGTATAAAGGAAAATGAACTGATTACGTTAATACATGAGTATTGTGTATATGAGAGCTTTGAACGAATTGGATGGCTTTTTACAAAAATGATGCCAAAGAAACCACGAATAGCGAAACTAGAAAGAGTCTTCCGGTCAGTTCTTAAAGAAAAGATTGCAAATACATTTAATGATAGAAACAGAATGTTGTTCAGGCATATGTTGGCAATAATTAATTTTGAAGGTGACAAAGATTCTGATAAAAATTACCGGTATGGAACCTATCGTTTCGAGTATGTTTGGGAAAAAATGATTGATAAAGTGTTTGGTATTGAAAATAAATCTGATTATTTTCCAAAGACAACCTGGTATGTGAATGGAGATAAATATGACAATGCTTCACTGGAACCAGACACGATTATGTTGTACGGAAGTAAGGTATACATTCTTGATGCAAAATATTATAAATTCGGAGTGAATGGTAAAGCATGGGATTTGCCAGAATCTACATCAATTAACAAGCAGATTACATATGGAGAATATGTGGCTAATGAAGAAAAGTTTAAGAAAAAACATGGCAACAACATGAAGGTATATAATGCATTTCTTATGCCTTTTGATTCTTTAAAAAGTAAGTATCCTAATAATCCAGAAATGCTTAAAGTAGGTGAGGCAGTTAGTAACTGGAAAGATAATTCTGAAGAATATCAAAAGATTCAAGGAATTCTTATAGATGTTAAGACTTTGATGAACATAAATGTGCGGCGGGAAATGACAGAGATAGAAAAACTGGCTAAGTTAATAGAAAACTGATTGTTGAGGTGATTTTGTGGCAGATGTTTTAACAAAAGAGCAGCGACATAAGAATATGAAAAATATACATGGAAAAGACACAAAGATAGAAGTTATATTGAGAAAAGCTTTGTGGCATAAAGGATATCGGTATCGTAAGAATTATAAAAAACTTCCAGGAAGCCCAGATATTGTACTTACAAAGTATAAGATAGCAATTTTCTGCGATGGCGAATTTTTTCATGGGAAAGATTGGGAAGTATTGAAACCAAGACTGGAAAAAAGCAACAACAGCGAATTCTGGATAAGCAAAATATCCCGTAATAGAGAGCGGGATGATGAAATAAATAAGAGATTGCTGTTTGAAGGATGGACTGTCATAAGGTTCTGGGGTGATGATATAAAGAAGCATACAGATGAGTGTGTGAAGGTTGTGGAAGAAGCGATTTTTGATATGACTTTCAAAGAAAAGGAAGAATTTAGTATAGAAGGAAACTGGGATTGACATGAAGATATTTTCATTTTTTGCCGGTGTTGGAATGTTGGATTTAGGATTTCAAGATGCGGGATACGAAGTTGTTTTTGTTAATGAATTCAAACAGGAATTTATGGATTCATATTGTTATGCGAGAAGAAATCGCAATTATAATCAACCTGTATATGGATATCATGTAAATGATATTAATTATTTTTTGAGTGGCAATGGAGAACATATTTTTCAACAATACATTAACCATGAAAGACAAAATAATGAGTTGCTTGGATTTATAGGTGGTCCGCCTTGTCCGGATTTCTCCATAGGAGGGAAAAATAAAGGTAGAGAAGGTGAAAATGGGAAATTGGCAAAAAGCTATATTGATATGATTTGCCGCTTTAAACCAGATTTCTTTTTGTTCGAAAATGTAAAAGGACTGATAAAAACGCAAAAGCATCGAGAGTATTTTGAAGAGCTTAAAAGTGAATTAATACGCAACGAATATATATTATCTGAACAATTGATGAATTCATTGGATTTTGGAGTGCCTCAAGATCGAGACCGAATATTTATGATAGGGGTTTTGAAAGGTACTGAATTATCCAGAAAAGTAATAAGTGTGAATGATACATTTGCTTTTCCGTGGAATGCAAATTTGCCATATGATTCCAAGGCAGTGAAGAAAATGAATTGGCCAAAACCACAGAAATATCGTGAAAAAAGTAAAAGAAAATTTAAATATGATGTTCCCAAAGAGTTGACAGTAGAGGAGTGGTTTAGGAAAAATAATGTATATAGACATTTTAACAGAAAAGATGTATTTAAAGTTAAAGGTGGAAAATCTAAAATGTTAACAATACAAGAAGGAGATACTAGTAGGAAATCATTTAAGCGTTTGCACAGATGGAAGTATTCTCCTACAGCAGCTTATGGAAATAATGAGGTACATCTTCATCCATATAGAACACGTCGCTTAAGTGTGGCAGAAGCAATGGCTATTCAGTCGTTACCTGCATGGTTCAAATTACCACCTAATGTGTGCTTAAGTGCAAAGTTTAAAATGGTTGGAAATGGAGTCCCATATTTGATGGCATTAGAAATTGCAAAGAAGATAGATAATTATTTTTAAGAAAGCAGGTATTGAAATGGAAAAAGTAAAAATGAAAATTAATCCCAGAATTATCGAACATTTGGGAAGCGATTTGATTACTTCTGCATCAGTAGCGATTGTAGAGTTAATTAAGAATTCGATTGATGCACATAGTAAACAGGTCAATGTACAATTTTTTAATAGTGTTGAATATGTAAAAAGAAATAATAAATTATTGGTGCCATTAGATAGTGATATTGTTTCTCTTTTAGAAAGAGAAACTTTGGCATTAGACATATTATTGATTGAGGATATTGGAATTGGAATGAATGCAATGCAATTGCAAGAAGGCTTTTTAAATATTGGAACAGATATAAAATTTAAAGATAATGAAAATACAAATCTTGGAGAAAAGGGTATTGGACGACTTGCGGCACAACGATTAGGGAAAAAACTTATTCTTGAGACTGCTTCAAAATATGATATACAACGCAGGGTTGTAGTAATTGATTGGAACGAATTGGTACATTCAAAAAAAATTGATGAATTTGAGCTTCCATATTATGAATTGCCCAAAATGACAGACTCTTATACAAGAATGTGGATAATTGATGTAAAAAAGAGTGAGCTAATCAATGAACCATTGCAGTTAGAATTGTTCGGGGATAATAAAGTGACTTTGAAAGACGAGTTACGAGCAGCAACATCATTTTTAATATCTCCATATGATAATACGGTACAAGATATTGAAATAGCTTTTTATAATAATGGTATCCGGATTGAGTCGGGATTTAATTTAGAATTATTAAACTTTGCCGAAAGTGTTAATGCTTTTAAAATCAAGAAAACAAATGGAAAAATAGAATTAAATATGAGTTTAAAGTTGACACCTCAGTTTATTGAGAAGACACATAGGTCATGTATTAAGCCTGTTTCATATTTCCCTAAATACAGAAGAGATAAAGAAGAGTATATTCGGTTTTTTAATAATTATAAGGAGCGTTATGATGCATCCTTGGATATTACTATTTCACAGGAAGAATTGGTAAATAAAATTAAGGAGAAGAGAAAAAAAGAGTATTCCGATGTAAAGAACAAAAAGGCTTTAGAAGAATTTATAGTAAAACAAGTGGAAAAAGAGCTTACTAAATTGATGGAAATATTACCTGTAGAAGGATGTGCATATAATTTTAAACAGGATAATGCGGTTGGGAAAATTTATGTTGATTATGTGAAATATTTGAAAAATAAGACTAATCCTAGGGTAGAAATGTATTCATTAGATGATATCCAAAAGTTTTTATCTTTATATAATGGAATTAAACTCTATAGAAACGGATACAGAATAGGAGCACTTGGTAATAGAGATGATGACTGGATTGAAATGCAACAGTATAGAACCTCCGGTCAACAGTTTTATAGAATGAATCAAAGCAATACAGTAGGATATGTTTCTATAAATGATCCTATGCAAACGAACATAAGAGAGATAAGTTCTAGACTTGATGTGGTACAAAATGATGTTGCAAAAATATTTAAAGAAGTAATAATAATCATATTTAATTACTACTTTTATGATTTTAATCGAACAGCAGATGATATAACAAAATCAATTTTACGAGACGAAGGATTATTGCAAGATGATACAAAAAAGGAAGTAAAACGTAGAAAAGATGAAAATAATAAGTTATTAAAAGAAAACCAAAGATTATTAAAGGAAATCAAGAAAACTAAAGAAATATTATTGTCCAAAGCTGTTATCGTTGGTGACGAAGTAAATATTTCACAGAAAATATATGATAAAGCGATTGAAACATTGGATTCTGTTGATGCTCAAATTCAGATAACTCAAGAAGAAATCGGAAAAACAAAAGAAGTACTGGATACAGCAGAAGCAGGACTCAAGGAAATACAGATCGAAGCATTTAATAATTATAAGTTGATGGCAAACGGGTTAATAACAGAAACAATGACTCATGAGTTGCATTCAATAATTAATGACCCTAACATGTACAATATTGAAAGTGATTTTGAGATATTGAAGGAATTCCTTTATGATACAAATATAAAGTTGTACAACGATAATTTGTTACCAATAAAAGATCAAAGTGATTTATTGTTGGGAAAAGTTGAGGATGTTGCAGATTTATATAATTTTTTGGAAAAGACTTTTATCAAAAAAAATAATTATGATGAATATACATGTGAAAGTGTTGGAGCTGTAGTCGATGAAATTGAAAGAAAATTGAAAAAGGAACTCTCAAAGAACAAAATTACTATTCGACAGGAAAATTTAAAGGCACAGTGGTATATGCCTAAGGGCGTTCTGCTGCATGTGTTATATAATCTTTTTACGAATTCAATATATTGGATTGATATAAGAGAAAAAAGGGCTCTGAAGGAAAAAAACTATTATATACCAAATAATGAAATTGTAGTCGAGCAGAAAACGGATACAAATATTTGTGTGTATGATTCGGGATTGGGTGTTTTAAAAAAAATGGAATATATCTTATTTGAAGCATTGCAGTCTGGAAAAGAGAATGACGGAAGAGGTATGGGCTTATATATTGTAAAGAAGCTGTTAAATTCGTTTAGTGCAGATATAGAATTATTAGAAGAAACTAATGAGTGGGGTAATAGATACATTTTTTCTATTACAGTTCCAAAGGATTGCGTTAGATAAGGAGAGATTTTATGGAAGAGGTATCATTTAATGAATTCTATTCATTGATGAATATAGCTGGGATAATTATAGTTGAGGATTCAATTGAATTTGATTTGTCAAGAAAGTCTGTTATGTATGATTACTTTATGTTGACAGATGATGAAAAGGAAAATCTGATAACAAATATATTTGATGGGCAGATAAAAATTAAGTTGAAGAAGATTAATGAGGAGTATTCCAGATGCAAAGACAGATTTAAATGGAATTCAGTTCCTAAAAGAGATGTTGAATTTTATATAAAAAAGCAAGAGATGTTTGAACTTAAAAATGCTATTGAGGATTTGACAGAAGAAGAGGTTGGAAAATGTAGCGAAGTGTTTCAAAGATTTGGTGTAGGAGTGAAAAGTAAAAATGCAAAAGGGTATAAAGGATTGATTGAAGGAACTAAAAAAGATGGTATAAGTTTGCCCTTAAGAGTGTATACAGATTTTTCTGCGCCAGACCTTAAATGTATGGAAGAAGATTTAATGTTATTTGGTAAAGAGAATAAATTTTTCCTTTGTATTATAGATAATTTCATGAATGGTGAAGCTAGGGGAAAAGATATAATTGATGAATTATATGAAAATAATCAAGCTAAGCAAAGTGGCATATGTATTGTGTTAAGTTCGCAACATGAGGATATTACAAGAAAAACCGATGAAATGTATGTTGGTTTTGTTAATAAATCTCTGTCTCTTATACACATCTGACGCTGCCGACGATCTTACGCGTGTAGATC
>UQXF01000102.1 GCA_900544905.1 uncultured Clostridium sp. | reverse complement strand
GATCTACACGCGTAAGATCGTCGGCAGCGTCAGATGTGTATAAGAGACAGCTCTGTGAGGAACCATTAACTCTCCGCACTTAGAACACTTTACTAAGGTTGGAGCGGTCATCTTCCAATTTGCTCTTCTCTTATCTCTTCTACCTTTTGAAGATTTATTCTTTGGACAGATAGACATTATTCACACCTCCTTAAATTGATTGAAGATATCACTAAAAACTGCCATCCTTGGATTCGGAACCGTCTGGTCACAATCGCATGTGCTCTTATTCAGATTGGTTCCACACACCTTACAAATTCCCTTACAGTCCTCTTTACAAAGAACATTCATGGGAAGCCTGGTATATAACTCATCCAAAACGAGCATGTCTACATCCAGAGTACAGTCTTCAATATAACTTATTTCATCTGCTTCCGAAAGCTCATCATCCGTATAAGCTTCTCTTTTTGCCATATTGATTGTCCGTTCAATATGTAAGTCATATTCACAGACAACTTTTTCAAGGCATCTGCTGCAGACCCGTTCCACAGTTACCGGTACATCGAGCTTTACAGCCACCGTATCCTTCTCAGGATGTCTGAGCTCCATGTCAAAGGGCTCTTTGCATCTAATCTTTAACGGCTCTCCCTGAAAGGTCTCCTGTAACTCTTCCATCCGGATATTCACTGTTTTTTCCTGGCCGGCTACAGATAAAATATCATATAAGTTTATTCTCATAGATTTATCTCCTAAACTCACACGTTGGTTATTATACATAGTTTGCATATCTTTGTCAATCTTTTTTTACGATTCTTATTGCACAAAAAACTACATATATTATACCGCTACGAAACCAGCGCCACGGTCTCTCTTGCAATGGCAAGCTCCTCATTTGTAGGGATGACATACACCTCTGTCCGGGAGTCTTCTGCAGAAATTCTGATTTCCTCTCCTCTGACTGCATTTGCCTGTTCATCCAGAACCACTCCCAGATATCCAAGATACTCACATATCATCTTGCGCATCTTTGAGTTGTTTTCACCGATTCCTGCGGTAAACGCAATGGCATCCACACCATTCATAGCCGCAGCATAGGAGCCAATATACTGTGCTGCACGATAGGCAAACATATCCAGTGCAATCGATGCCCGCTCATTTCCCTCCATGCTGGCACTGTCCAAATCCCGGAAGTCACTAGACACACCGGAAATGCCTTCCACGCCAGACTTTTTATTCAGAATCTCAATGGCTTCGTCCAAAGAACAGTCAAGCTTCCCTGCCAGATACTGGATAACCGCCGGGTCGATGCTGCCGCTTCTGGTTCCCATAATCAAGCCGTCCAGAGGGGTAAATCCCATACTGGTATCAAAGGATTTGCCATCCTTAACTGCAGTGATAGAGGAACCGTTTCCTAAATGACAGATAATAACCTTAGATTCCTGATTCTCCTTTCCGATAATGGAAAGCAGCCTTTTTGATACAAAGCTGTGGGAGGTTCCGTGAAACCCATATTTCCGAATCTTATAATCTGTATAATATTCATACGGCAGACCATATAAATACGCCTTTACCGGCATAGTCTGATGAAATGCCGTATCAAACACAGCAACCATCGGTACATCCGGCATCAATGCCTTACAGGCAGAAATGCCAATCAGATTCGCCGGATTATGCAGGGGTGCCAAATCATTACACTCCTCGATTGCCCGGATAACTTCATCGGTTATAACAACAGAGCCCGCAAATTTTTCACCACCGTGGACAACGCGATGCCCCACTGCATCAATAGCGGATAAATCCTTAATAACACCGCTGGCAGGGTCTGTCAATGCCTCCAGCACATAGGAAACTGCGCTCTTATGATTCGGCATTGCCGTTTCCTTCACAAGGTCTTCCTTACCCGGAACCTTATGGGTCAGTCTCCCGTCAATTCCAATTCTCTCACATAGTCCCTTTGCAATCACCTCTTCCGTATCAGAATCAATCAGCTGATACTTAAGAGACGAGCTTCCGCAATTTACAACAAATACATTCATTTTTTGTCCTCCATACTGCTTTATAATTATTATACATTTGTATGCCCTATTCTCTGTGAATACTTCCGTCATCCACATTAATCTGATGTCTCCCGTGCTCCTTGGCATAATACATACACCAGTCTGCCCGCTTCAGCAAATCCTCCGGGTCCGCACATACTTCCGGATAAGTGGTTAAGCCCACACTGACACTCATATGAATTTCATATTCATTATACTGCACCACCTGCCGGCAAAGCTCCTCAAACAGCTCCTCTATAATCGGCTGCGCAATCTCTAACTTCTTTCCCGGAAGAACTACCACAAACTCTTCACCACCATACCGGCAGATGAAACCATCATACTGCTCGATACACGCCTCTGTAACTGATGCAATCCGCTTTATAACCTCATCACCTGCAAGATGTCCATAGGTGTCATTTACGCTCTTAAATTTATCTATATCAAACAATGCAACACTCATGCATCCGTTTTCCGCCTGCACCTGTGCCACCGTTTCTTTAAACAGCTGGGTAAAGTAAATACGGTTATTGATTCCTGTCAGCCCGTCCTTTCTCGCCATCTGCTGCATCTCATTATAAATTTTTGCATTACTGATTGCAATATCATACTGGGCGATAATCGCATCATAAAATGACATGTTATCAGCAAACAGGTTGTTCCTGCTGTCACCAATCATAAACAGACCATAGGTGTCATTATCCAGTCCTAAAACCTTAATGTAAACAGAATTAATATTAACCTCCTTCAGGAAAGGAAAGATTTCTTTGATACTCTCATGAAATACAGACTCCTTCTCCTCCCTTGCTGTCATATCAACGTACAATCCAGCTATATTTTCCCGGATTTTACTCTGTAACAATCCAATATCTGTCCGGATAACATAATTTGCATGCTTATTTAAATATACATTTTCCCTGATATAAACCGCACAAAAGCCTAACTTCTTCACCTGCATAATGGCGTCCGTAATCTGGTTCGATATTTTGGATACATCAAATGACATTGCAATATAATGTAAAATTTCTGCCTGGGCAACCATCTCCTGATTCGCCATCTTAATCTGTCTGTTGGCATTCTGCAAATCAATCTTTTGAAGCGTCAGTTCATCATTGGTATTTTTGAGTTTTTCCTGCATCTGCAGAATATTTTCATTCTGTTCTGCAATACTTTCCAGCTCATGGCGCTGGTTAAATATCATACTGTCTATATTATCCATATAATTTACAAATGCCAGTGCTTCAAAAAACAGCACCAGAAACAAAATTACAATATCAAAAAGCAGAAACAGCCATTGGTTGCTGGTGGA
Source organism: uncultured Clostridium sp. (assembly GCA_900544905.1). GTDB lineage: Bacteria > Bacillota > Clostridia > Lachnospirales > Lachnospiraceae > CAG-590. The sequence continues at coordinate 7,586 of UQXF01000102.1, read as the reverse complement.
AACAGAAATCTTGCTGATAAGAATTACTAAAATCGGGATTCCTACAGAAATCATATATGTTATCAGATTTTCCTTATCCATAACTCCCATTGTAAGGAAAAAATCTATCAAAAACATAATGACCAGTGCAATCACAGATATACCGGAATACCCGTTGCCCTGAATAAAGCACAGCATTCCGGAAGCCAGAACACATTGGATATACCGGGTGCACCGTAAAATAAAAATTCTGTCAAAGTAACCGAAATGATAAAACACCTCTTCCAAAACCGCACACAATACCAGAAACACCAGAATAAATATGGTATTTTCAGATTGAATACTCTTGTCCAGAATCTGCATCAATACTCTTGACAAAAAGAAAATTATATATACCAGACGGTGCAGCAATATTCCTTTTTTTTGTAATTCAATAAGCGATTTGGTATCCATTCATTATTCCTTCCAATATAATTCAACCACAGCTCCATTATGAAGGGGACTGAAATGCTCTGCAGGCTGTCCGTCAATTTTCTGTACGAGAGCAGTTCCCTTAATAGTCTTTAAATCAAAGTCATATTTATCAAAAATATCCACAAATACATAGCCGGACTTGCCTGTTAATGTAACCGGCTCCCCATTTACCACCACATTCATCTGGATGGCTTCCTCATTCTTTTCTCTCTCTTCAATCCATTGATTAACCAAATCATTTTCGACAGGATTGCTAACAGCTTGTTTTTCTTTTGCAGCCGTTTTCTCTTCTGCAACAGTCTCCTCTTCCTCTGTCACAAAAGGCTCTGTTTTGTATATATCCTCCTTGTCAATCCATGCCACATTAAAGTTTTCATATATCTTAGTATCCGCACCGGCTCTTGCGCCATTGACAAATACCTCATGGGGTGTCTCAATGTCCATAAACTGCATCAGCTGGCTGAGTGTATAATAATTGAGTACTTCTATCTTATCCCCATCATTAATATGATAAAATTCCGATTCCAGACGTCCGTTGACACTGGCATATCTTGGACAATTTACCACAACCTCATTGACAACAAAGGATATGGTGGAGGTGACATCCGTTACTTCGTTCAAAACAGCCGATGCGTCCTCTCCTCTTGTAGATTCCACTATTTTAATCTGGTCACCTGCTTTAACGCCATGATTCATACCAGTCTCTTTGCCATTTAATAAAATGGTAGCCGCCTCACCGGCGCTGCCCCGTATAAATTTCTTCTTTCCATTCAATGTATAATTCAAATCCGCCCCGCGTTTTGGGAATATGGAATCATTTGACAGACCGTATGCCAGTGCAGCATCAAACACGGTCAGCTTGTCATTATCATATAATTTAATCCGTTCATCATTTACCAACAGATAGACAAACCGATTCTTCTGGTCGTAAAAATTCAGACAGATACCGATTGGTGTCACCAGTAACGGGTCCTTTTTCACTCCCTCAACAAAAATATTGACAAAGCCCAGCACTTCCTCTCCCCGGAGAGCAACCCGTTCCGGAGGTAAATCCAGATGTCCTGCAAGCTTTTGGGTAAATCCCGGGAGCTTGCCGCCACCCCCTACCACAAAAGCAGCTGATACCGGCTTATCCCCGTTCAATTCCACAATTTTTGCCGCAATCTGACCGGTAATGTCATCTATAATGGTATCTAATTTATCATATACCTCCTGGGGAGTAATCTTATGGCTGATTCCCATAATATCCTTGTAAGTAAGACTCTTTTTCCTTGGGCCAATCATCTTAATCTTCTCTGCTGTGGCAAAATCTACCAGATACTCCTTAACCAGCGCCTCGCTGAGCTCATCTCCCGCTTTGGGAAGCATCCCATAACCGATAATACTTCCATCCCTGGTTACACAGATATCCGATGTGCCTGCGCCCACGTCAACCAGTGCAATATTCAGCAACCGGTAATTTTCCGGGATGGCAACCTGAATTGCCGCAATCGGCTCCAGAGTCATATTTGATATTTCCAGATTTGCCTGGGAAACTGCAGCATACAAGCCATCCACCACTTCCTCCGGCAGAAATGTTGCCAGAACATCTGCGGCTATATTGTGCGCCTTATGCCCCTCTAAATTTCCAATTTCAAAATCATTCAGGTAATATTTGATTACCGTATATCCCACACAGAAAAATTTCACCTCGGAATCATTTTCCTGCAGCATCTGCTCATGTGCCTTTTCAACTCCTAACATCTCCAGGGAATGAATATATTCCTGATTCACAACTGTGGTATCCGGAAATTCATAATATCCTCTGCCAACAGCAGTCTTTAACACACGTCCGGCTGCAGCAATACAGACCTCTTTCAGTTTTCTTCCCGACAGCTGCTGCTCCAGCTTCTCCTTGACATAAAGAATTTCTTCTCCCACCTTGTTAATATCATGAATCTGTCCATCCAGCATAGCTCTGGTATCATGAAATTTAACACACTGCGCCACAATATTAAATTGGTTCCCCTCTTTATATCCTACTGTACCAACAATACTTCTGGTCCCGATATCTAGACCAAATACAAGTGGTTCCGGATATTTTGTCACTGCTGTCATATAACTCTCCATTAATTATCTGATAAAGGTCCTGCATGCCCTCTTAAAGCTATTTCAAAAAACCACATACAGGTATATTTTACCACATTATCTTGTTTAAGACAATAATTCCTTTACTATATTTATGGTATATTCAAAACCTCTTCCATTATCAATCACATAATCACAATTTGTACGATAATAATCATCGGAAGATTGATTCCCGATTACATGCTCCCATTTTTCCCTGCTGCCGCCCCGCCCGGCAATCAGTCTTCTAATCCGCTCTTCCTTCTCTGTATAAATATACCATAATTCATCACAGATTGTCTTATAACCGTCTTCAATTAAAAGTGCTGCCTCAATTACATAATATTTGACATTTCCCTCTTTTTTCCTGGCTTCAATATCCTGTAAAATATGCTGCTTCACCGCCGGATGAATAACAGCATTCAGCTTCCTTAATGCCTCTGCATCCCCAAAAACAATTGTTCCAAGCCTGTTCCTGTCAATTGTACCGTCTGTGCTTAAGATAGCTGTGCCAAAAATATCTGTAATCTGACGATACGCCGCTTCTCCCGGCAGCATCAATTCATGTGCCAGCCTGTCAGCCTCCACAATATAAGCATTATATTCCTGCTTTAAAAAATTTAGAACCGTACTTTTACCGGTTCCAATCCCACCGGTAATTCCAATAATTTTCATGTTTCTCTTCCTTTGTGATTCTTCTACTTTGCCTCATACCAGTTTTTCCCGGAACTCACCCCCACCAAAAGCGGCACGGAGAGCTCCGCTGCATGCATCATTTCCTCTGTCAGAATCTGCTTCACCAGCTCTTCCTCATCCCTGTGGGTTTCTATCAGAAGCTCGTCATGAATCTGAAGAATCAGTGAAGATTTGCAATGCTCCCATTTTAAGCGCTCATGCACGCGAATCATAGCGATTTTGATAATATCCGCAGCCGTTCCCTGAATCGGTGAATTCATGGCAATGCGCTCGCCAAAGCTGCGCTGCATAAAATTAGAGGATGACAATTCCGGAATCTGCCGGATTCTTCCAAACATAGTCCGGGTTAAACCTGTCTTTTTGGCGTTCTCCACTGTTTCATCAAGAAAATGCTTTACTCCGGGATAGGTGGCAAAATAGCTGTCAATATACGCAGAGGCTTCCTTTCTTGAAATCTCCAAATCCTCCGACAGTCCAAATGCACTGATTCCATATACAATTCCAAAATTCACCGCTTTTGCATTTCTGCGCATCAAATCATCCACCTGGTCAATGGGTACGCCAAACACCTGGGATGCCGTCAGCGCATGAATATCCTGGTTTTCATGATAGGCTGCAATCAATTTCTCATCTCCTGAAAAATGCGCCAGCACCCGCAATTCAATCTGGGAGTAATCTGCATCCACAAAAATATAGTCCTCTCTTGGAATAAATACCTTCCTTATGCTTCTTCCAAGCTCCGTACGCATGGGAATATTCTGAAGATTGGGTTCTGTGGAGCTGATTCTCCCTGTGGCAGTGATGGTTTGGTTAAATGTACCATGGATTCTGCCATCTTCCCTTATAAACACAGACAATCCATCTGCATAGGTGGATTTCAGCTTTGCCACCTGCCTGTACTCCAACACATCCCTTACAATCGGATAATCATTTTTTAATTTATTCAGCACGTCTACATTGGTAGAATATCCTGTTTTTGTCTTTTTTGCTCCCGGTAATTTAAGGGTTTCAAATAATACCTCTCCCAGCTGTTTTGGCGAATTGATATTAAAATGAGTTCCGGCTTCCTGATAAATTGCCTCTTCCAGGGCTGCAATTTTCTCTCCCAGCATCTCTCCATATTCTTTCAAGGCATCTCCGTCCACACGGATTCCCTCTTTTTCCATATGCTCTAACACATATACTGTTGGGAGTTCAATTTCTGTATATAACTGATACATCTCCATTTCCTTTAACCGTTCCTGGAGCTTATCCCATGCGAGATATGGAATGCTCGTTTCATAGGAGAGATACGCTTCCACCTTCTCCTCCTGGAGCATAAATGTATTCAGCTTCATTTTATCCAGCAGCTCTTTTCTGGAAGGCACGGTCAGGTTTAGATAATCCCTTGCAATATCATCATAGGCATAGCTATCCTTTATGGGGTTTAACAGATAAGCAGCTACGGAAGTATCCTCTACCCTGTCCTCAGACTCCAACGGCAGTACTTTAAGCAATATCTTTAAATCATTGGTAACAACCTTCATTTCCGGATGCTCCCTGTAAACCGACATAAACCTGTCTGCAATCAGCTCTTCCGTTATAAACATGGAGCAGACAATAAAATCCGTATGGACGCCATCCTTTGTAATTCCCAACCCCAAAAGCTCCCGGTCTTCAAATAATCCAAACAGTCCAATGCGTTCCGCCTCGCCAAACCCGGAAAAATAATCCTCCATGTCGCCCAAATCGGAAATAATATTGGTGTCAAGCTGAATCTGCATTACCTCTTCCGGAACTTCAAAATATTTTAACAGACTCTTCAGTTCCAGGTTTTTAATGTAATCATACGCCTCTTTGGTAAAAAGGGATTCCATTTTCATCTCTGAAAAATCTATGTCAATTGGCACATCCAGCTTAATTGTGGCAAGCACCTTACTCATTAATGCCTGTTCGTAATACTCTCCAAGATTTTCCATTGCCTTTTTTGGCTTAATCTCATCTAAATGGGCATGGGCTTCTTCGATAGAATGATAGGTTGAAATAATCTTGGAAGCTGTCTTTTCTCCAATCCCCGGAACCCCCGGAATATTGTCAGAGGCATCTCCCATCAATCCTTTCATATCAATAAATTCCGTAGGAGTTACCCCATATAAAGCTTCAACCTCTTTCGCATGATAGCTCTCCACCGTTGTGTGTCCACCCTTGGTTTTAGGAATCCGGATTAACACCTTGTCCGTTGCCAGCTGTAATAAATCCCTGTCTCCGGACAATACCGTAACCTGCATATCAGCATTTTCTCCCATCCGTGAAAGTGTCCCTATCACATCATCCGCCTCAAAGCCAGGCCGTTCTATCACCGTGACATTCATAGCCTGCAATACCTCTTTCATGACAGGCACCTGGCTTCTCAGCTCCTCCGGCATCCCTTTGCGGGTACCCTTATACTCCTCAAACATTTCATGGCGGAATGTTTTTTGATGCACATCAAATGCCACTGCAAGATGGGTAGGCTTCTCCTCTTCAATAACCTTCAGTATAATATTAATAAAGCCAAGCACTGCATTGGTGTGTTCTCCTTTGGAATTGGTCAAATCCGGCAGACCATAAAATGCCCTGTTTAATATACTGTGTCCATCCACTAATAAAATCTTGTCCATATATACACTCCTCTATTGCTTTAAATAATTATGCTGTCTTATTTTCTCATAAAAACTGCTTTCTGATTCCTCCTCCGATGATATATTGATATCCTGTACGATTTGCTCCGTCTCCGGCAAAAACAAAATATCATCAAAGGTCTGGCTGTAATAGTATTCCCCCTGCGCTTCCTTTAACGCTGCCTGTTCCTGTTCATGCAGCAGATTCAGGAAATTCACGTAGCCGAATATCAGAAAACCCATTGCTGCCACAATTGCGAGCACTACTGAGGAGCGGAAAAAATCTCTCTTTTTTCTGCTGCTTTTCAGTTCCCTTTCCATCCGGTTATTAAGCTCCTTGGTAAAATCCCTGGATAACGGCATATTCTCATCCAGCTGTCGCATGCCTTCTATCATTGTATAATATATATTAAGCTCCTCTTTGCAGTCATTGCAGCATTGAATATGCTTTAAGAAGTCCTGTTTTTCATCCCGTTCCAAATCATGGTCAATATAAGCAATAATCTTTGATTGCGCTTCTAAGCATGTCATACTAAGACTCCCTCTCTAAAAAAATTTTAAATGCCGTGGGCAGGGCATATTTATCGTCAAATTCCTTTTTCTCCACCCATGTGAGTTCACTCTTCTTATTCCGGCAGACAATATAATAAGCAGTCATCCGCCATTCCACATGACTGAAAATGTGGGTATAGGGTATTTCTTTTTCTATCAGAACCGGCTCAAAGCCTTTTTCACTGATAAAATGAACTGCCTCTGCGGCAGTGAGCTTTTCATCTGTATGGTAAAATTCCCACATATTCGCCAACAATCCACTGTCGTCCCGTTTCCGTATGCCGTACCGCTCCCCGTCGTGGAGGATAAACACGGTTTTCTCTTCTATTCTTCTTTTCTTTTTCGCCCTGCGGACAGGAAGCTCCCCATAGCTATTCCTTTTGTATGCGACACACATTTCCTGAAGTGGACAGCTGCCGCATTTGGGCATTCCGTTGGGAATACAAATCACCGCTCCCAATTCCATCAGTGACTGTGTCAGCAAGCCACAGTCACCCTCTCCGTATAATGGCAGAAGGTTCTCCCTCACCCTTTTTTTCGTCTTTATATCATCAATATTATCATGGTTGTCCGTCAGTCGTGCCGCCACTCTCAGCACATTTCCGTCCACTGCAGGAGTAGGCAGGTCAAAGCAAATTGAACAGATTGCCCCGGCGGTATATTCCCCAATCCCCGGAAGCTTAAGTACCTCCTCATAACATGCCGGGAACTCCCCATTATGCTTCTCCATAATACAGACTGCCGCCTTTTGCAGATTTCTGGCACGATTATAATAACCAAGCCCTTCCCAAAGCTTCAAAAGCTCATCCTCTGGTATCTTAGATAAGGTTTCAATATCCGGTATTTCCCGCATAAAGCGGTCATAATATGCCTTGACCGCCTCCACACGGGTCTGCTGAAGCATAATCTCTGAAATCCATACATGATAAGGATTTTTCGTGTCACGCCATCTCAATTTTCTATGGTTTTGCTGATACCATTCCGATAATGGCTTTCTTATATCTTTCCAGTTAAATTCCATAATGCCACCCTGTTATTTATACTCTACTTTACTATATCATTTCTTGTTCTTAAATACAAATATTTTCCCATTTCCTTTTTCCCAAAGGAAGAAAAAAATTTTTTTCACTGTTAAGTATT
>UQXF01000101.1 GCA_900544905.1 uncultured Clostridium sp. | reverse complement strand
AGGTATAGGCGGTTGTGTCTTCTCCGGCAGTCACTTCTTTTAGATTCAGGTACTGAGCATATTCATAAATATTCCACTTCCTATATCTACTTAATAGAAACAAGTAGATATTCCAATTATTGCAAATATAATCCCTATAACACCTCTTGATATCATTATCTTTCTCTTGTCAATTGGAATATTAAGATTTTTTACACCACACAAAATAAGAAAAATTCCAGCAATTAACCATGTCATCATTACCCAAACCAAAAGCAAATCAATATAATACATTATTAAAATGCAGCTAATTATTGTCGACAAAACAATACTCCCCAAGCCTAATAACAAATTCCACTTCCTTTTTAATAATAATACAAGAATGATTACCATTAAAAATATACCAAATATAACTAAAGTTCCCTTTCCTAAACTATATATAGCTAAAAGCAGCAGAAAAAAGTTCCAACCAAATATAATCAGAAGATATATCTTCACTATACTTCTATATTTTAAATTTTTTATCCACTCAAGACTTTTGTTCATCATTGTCCCCTTTCTTAAATGTGGTCAACGTCATTGTATAACTTTCTGTCATATGGATATCCATTCCTGCTCCAAAACCTAACTGCATCTGTCCTCCATTCACCGAGCCATTCATGTCGCTCATATCATCAAATGAAACTGTGTCATAACCCAAATACCAACCAGGTCCCCCTGAAGCACCTACATAACTCGCATTTCCTTCTAGGTCATAAACACTTTCTGCATCTGTCCATTGATATTGAACTGCTATACCTGCATCCCAAAGCCCTGCACTAGAAGTATCATCTATACCAGGACACACATATGAATATTGAAGCACTACATTACCTTTTTTATCCCACGATATGTCTATATCTCCTCCTGTTCCTATTCCCACATTTGCATTTACTGCTATTTTTATTGTTTTAGTACCTTTTCTCTCCTTATTCGTAGGAATTTTACCATCCCTGTCCACATACAGCAACGGATTCCCCAAACAATACGCATACTCATTCTGCGACTGCATATGACTTACTTGTCCCTTTATCATGTCCCGGCTAATAAACCGCCCTGTTCCCGCATCATATCTCCTTGCCTGGGCATAGTATAATCCGCTGATATCATCCCTCTCATATCCGGTAAATCCAAACGGCTGTATCCTGTCTATAAATTGGACTGCTGTATTATCTTCTTGTGTATATAAATCCTCTCCAAACGCATCATAACCATAACTCTCTTCTATGCCTCCCTCTGCATTGCAGAAATGAAGAGGACTTCCTAATGGGTCTAAAAGATAGGTCATGTTTGTAGTTGGAGTTTCTTGGTGTAATAAATCATCCTCTTTCGTATGGCTAGCTGACAACAGGCTGTTATCCCAGAAATACGTTTCTGTCCTTCCCCCTGTATTTCTCTGTAACAGGTTATTATAGTCTTTTGTGTAATCCAAAATGTAGCCCGCTCTTCCTGTGTGCCCATCTCCTTCATATCCTGCCATTTCGACTTTCATTCCTGTTTTCTTCCCAAAACCATTATACTGGTACTCTGCTCTGCCTTGTTTTGTCTCTGCAAAGACCATGTTGTCTATGCTGTCATACTGATATCGGGCTATAACCCCTCCATTCTGCACAGTCTGTAACAGGTTTCCATTTGCATCATACAGATAGTCCTGTATTTCTAACCCCTTTTCTCTTTTTACTAACTGGTTCACTTCATTATACGAATACCGAATCTCTTCTCCGTTTTTTCTTTCTCCTGTCCGGTTGCCATATGCATCATACTCATAGCTGCCAAGTATTTCTCCATCCTTCTCTACAGCGGTCAGCCTTCCCAGTTCATCATAAATATAACGGTAGCTTCCGCTCTCTTCCGGAAGGTTCCTTCTTTCCCTTTCCTCTGCAATGCAGTTTCCGACGGTATCATAGGTATAATAAAACCGGTCTAATACTCCTTCTTTATCCTCATGGAGCAGGCTTTCCAGTCTTCCGTCTCTTGTATAGGTATAGCGGCTGTTCATTCCATTTGCATAAATTTTTCCGGATAATCTCCCATTTTCATCATAGGTATAGGCGGTTGTGTCTTCTCCGGCAGTCACTTCTTTTAGATTCAGGTACTGGTCATATTCATAAATAATCTTCTGTCCATCCGGATAAATCACACCCGTTCTTTCTCCCAGTATCCCCCATTCATAGGTTACAGTATTGCCGGATGCATCTATAATCTTTCTGGTTCTTCCGGTTTCATCTTTCACAATCTGGGTGGTTCCTGTCCAGTCCTGCAGCTCCTTTAACTGTCTCAGTGGGTCATAACTCAAATACACCTCTTTATCGTCTGCGTACTGGATATGGATTATATCTCCCATGGCATTATGCCCAAAGCTGGTATGTTGTCCATTCTTGTCTGTTTTCCCTGTCATTCTGCCATAACAATCATACTCATAAACTTCTGTGTTCCCCATGGCATCTTTTACTTTGGTTATCTGTCCTGCCAGATTTCTTTCATAAACAGTTGTCCTTTCCCTCCCCTCTGATGGATAAATGATTTTTTCAAGTTGTCCCATGGCATCATACTCATAGCAGGTTACACTGCCTGCTGAATCCGTTACCTGGTTCATGTTTCCATTGGGAGAATATCGAAACTCTGTCTTGTTGCCATTGGCATCTGTTACACTGAGGCGATTTCCAACTGCATCATAAGAAAAGGATTGCAGAATGCTTTGTTTATTGCGCACCTCAGTGATACGATTCATGCTGTCATATGTATAGCGATACTCTGCACCCGCACTATCCCTTTTACAAATTATATTTCCCTTCTTATCATAAAAATAGTTTTCTTTTCTTCCGTCAAAGTCCTCCATTTCCTTTACTCTGCCACGTATATCATACTTGTACTTTCTTACCCTTCCTATACCATCTTCCATAGTCAGGACTCTTCCCATACAATTATAGGTATAGGTCATTCCTCCATTCACAGCATTAGTCTCTGCCGTTTTATTCCCATTCAGGTCATAAACTGTATCAAAGCACCTTCCCAATGCATCCACTTTGCAGATTACACGTCCCATAGCATCATAGTAGATTCTATCTTCATTTCCCAATGTATCTGTAACACTAATTCTTCGATTAAGCTGGTCATATGCATAGGTAACTGCTTCCCCGTTTTGATTTTCTATCCGAATAACATTTCCATTTTTGTCGTAATTATAGAATAGCTTCCCACCTAATAGATTTGTAACACTTTCCAACTGATTTAGTTCATTATATTCATATGTAACTACACCTCCATTCGGTAATATCCTGCGGCTGACATTCCACATCAGGTCATACTCATAACGAATTGTATTTCCTTCTTTGTCTGTTTCCCATGCCAGTTTGTTTAAGGAATTATACCCTCTGGTAATTTTTCTGCCATCAAAATCTTCTATTGCTGTCACCATTCCACTCACATTATAAGTGTACTTTTTTATATTACCCTCTGGATTGATTACCTGTACAATTCTGTCAGCATCGTCATAAACATAGCGTGTTTCATTATCTTTTTCGTCCTTTGACGCAATTACCCGGTTCAATTTATCATAAATATATATCTGTCTTGTTCCATCCGGATATACAACCGCAGTAAGATTATCAATATCATCATACAACAGCGTTATTTCCGAATAATCCGTCTGTACAATTTTCTCCAGTCTTCCCCTCTCGTTGTACTGCAGTCTTGTTTCATTTCCACAAGCATCTGCCTGTTTTATTAAATTCCCTCTTTCATCATAACTATACTTAACTTCACCGCCCTCGGGGGTTTTAATGCAAACCGGTTTATTGTATATACCATAAGTAATGTGTGTTGCATTTCCAAGAGCATCCACAACTTTTACCAGATTTCCCATATTGTCATAGACATACACAGTACGGTTTCCATTTTTATCTGTATAAGAAGTTCTCTGATTGTACCGGTTATACGCATATATTTCCTCTCCATCTGCATAAGTCGTCCGTACATTCCGATATCTTTCATCATGCTCATATACCGTCCTGGAGCCATTTCTTTCTGTCAGAGTTACAAGTCTGTGCTCATCGTCATAAGAAAACTTCATATTCCCACCATCAGGAAAATTCTGCTTCCTCGTTCTTCCTTCTTTATCGAACCGATTTTTAACTGTTGTTACATCCTGCGGATTTACAATACTTCTAAGATTGCCATCTGTACCATAGGTATACAAATAAGGAACCTTCATCGGTGTAATAACCTGGCAAAGATTATCTCCATCATATCTGATTTGTACTCTTCTTCCAGTATGGTCCAGAACCTCCGTCAGCTGTCCATTCTCATTATAGTGATAATACAGTTGCCCTGAAAGTGACTTCACACTCGTTAATCTGTTATCTTTATTATATGTAAAAACAATCTGGTTTCCATTTGCATCTGACACACTTAACAAATATCCTAATTTATTAAATATATACATCATACCATATTTTTCTTCATACTGATACCCCTGACTTATTTCTTTTATAAAATATTTACTTCCTGTAACGCTTACATACCTGTCCTCTTCCTTTTTAAAGCAATCCTCTCTGCCATCTTCCTTCCATACCGTAATATGCTCTTTTTCAAACACCAGACATATTTCATAATTATGTTTCCACTTTTTTCCTAATACACCGCTTCTTTCATCCAGGGAATTATAATATCTGTGAAAGGACAACGGAACTGCTCCTCCTATCCTCAAATCTTCCCTATCATAGACAAAGTTTCCGGTAGATAAATTCACAGGGTCTTTACTGTAGCGGCATGCCTCATTTTCTACTCCCTTTAGCGCATTTTTAATTTCCTTTAATATCTCTTTTAAGGCTTCTTCATCTTCTTTCCAGTCCTCCTTTAACTGCTGAAGCGCTTTATAAAATGTATCACCATCTGAGTTGACACTTCCACCTGCAACCAGTTCTTCCAGACTGGTAATCCTTTTCTCCAATGACTTCGTAACTATAACTAATTTGCCTGCCACATCTCCACATTTTTTATCATATTGAGGAACCTCCTCCATTATTTTACTTATTTTTTTATTCATACTTTTTTTAGCGTTTCTGTAAATATCAGATTTGGCTTCTTTTCTTGCTGCTGCTATTGCCGCCTGCGTTCCTGTTCTTTTTACTCCCTGAGGCAAACCTTTTATCACGGAATCTACCTGCTTATCCAAGCCTTCAATTGCCTCTGTCACCTCTTTTGCAGAATCCAATATCTTGTCTCCATTATCCCTAAGTATTTCCAAATAACCCTTTTCCACCGCAATTGTATTATTTAATTTTCCCATTCCAATCCTCCAGCTCTATCTTCGGTGCAGCAAACAGCTGGTCCACACTTTCAACCTGTCTTGCTGCTTCCTGTATATATTCCAATATCCTCTCATACAAACCAGCCAAAGCGGTAATCATCTTATATTCTTCCTCCACCTGAAGCTGTATTTGTCTCACGTAATCTCCCTGTGATTTTTTAAATGCACTTTTCAATTTTTTATAATATGCTGTATTCACATCTGTAAGCTCTCTAGAAATTGTTTTTCTTATATCGTCTTTTGTTATTTGAATGCCAGTTTGGTCAATTATAATTTTATCCATAAACCCTCCTTTAACTATCCAGACCATTCATTATCTGTATCAGCAAATCAGCACAGCGATTTGATTCCCATAAAGTATTCTGCAGTATCGGTATAATGTCCGTATTTACTGTATCCAGCAATTCCTTTATTTTTTTAGAGGTTTTATCCAGATGGAATACATCTCCGCTTCCGTTTAAGCCATTCATTTTTCTTTGCACAAGAGCAATTCCAGATAAAATTTCCTTATGATAGACTATTAAATCCTGCGTAAATTGATTAATCTCGTCCTTGTTCAATACCACCTTATTTGCCATGCTACTATCCCTCCATATTATTTATTTCATTTTGTAACTGTTGAATAAAATTTTGTAATTCTCCTATATAAGTCTCAATAGCGGATATCTGCAAATCCATCGTCTCACAAACCTTTATAATCTTCTGCATATATTTACTATTCATACGGTATACTTTTCCGCAATATAAAGTCTGTATTTCTTCTGCTTTATTTCCCTCGAATCTTCCATGTACCACAACCTCTCTTGTTATCTGAAGAGAATTATGTTTTTTATATGCGCCCATCCATTTTTTCATTTCACTTTGTATATTTTTCTTTAATCTTTTCAAAGACTTTATCTGCTGGTTACAAGTATCTATCTCGTTTTTTTTAATCAATAAAAGTCCCTGTTTCATTCCCTTATCCCCTGTCATACAATACCTCCTCCTTTGTATTTTTTCCATCTTATCACCCCGTGTCGCTATATAAAACGAACTATAGTTCCTATTAATTATACCTATTGTTTCTTTTTATCTGTTTTCCCCAAAAAAGAAACAACTGATTCCTCAGTTGTTTCAAAAAATCTTATATTCGATTAAACAATCACTCTTATATCCGTTTCTCCACCCTTTACACCAATAAATATATAAAATACGCTGCATATGCCACTAACATGATAATACCCACCGGACGTTTCAGCTTCTGCTCCTTCCATACACCAATCCACAGTAACACACCTGCCGCTATGGCAACCACAGAATCTACCAAAAAGCTTGACTTAAAGGTTACCGGCGTAATCAGTGCCGTTGTTCCTACCACAAATAAAATATTAAAAATATTACTGCCTACAATATTACCAATTGCAATGTCTGCTTTTCCCTTTGTTGCCGCAGTAATGGAAGTCACAAGCTCCGGCAGTGAAGTACCAAATGCCACGATGGTAAGCCCGATTAAACGGTCATCCATACCGAGTGCAGCCGCAATTTTTGATGCATTATCCACTGTCAAATCACTTCCCAGTACAATTCCTGCCACACCTGCCACCAGCATAACAATTTGTAACCACAATGCCCTGTTTTTCTCTTCTTCCTCATCTGCCTGACCCTTTTTTGCCATAATAAACAGATAAGTCAGATAAATCAGGAAAAACACCCAGAGCACAACACCTTCCCAGAATACAATCTCATTTCCAGTCCAGCCGAGCCACATTAATAACAGCGTAATTACCAGCATAAACGGAAGCTCATAGCGGATTGTCGATTTCTGTACAGCAATTGCCGTAATAACTGAAGTAATTCCCAGAATTACCAGTATATTCATAATATTGCTTCCAAGAACATTTCCGATGGTAATTCCCGCATTTCCTGCTTTGGCAGCTGTAATGCTGACTGCCGCCTCCGGCGCAGAGGTTCCCATTGCCACAATGGTAAGTCCGATTACCAGCTGGGGAATTCCAAATCTGGCGGCAATTCCTGCTGCCCCATCCACGAACCAGTCGGCTCCTTTTATCAGCAATGCAAAACCGGCAATTAATAAAAGTACTGCAATAAAAATATCCATTCTTCCTCTTTCCACCCGCTACCGGGCGTCTCCTTTCCTACTCTTCTTCTGGCACCTGTCGAAGCAAAAAACGCCGCTTATACTTCAGGGAAGCATAATCTGTAATCCGTTTCAAACAGGTAAAGTCCGCTGTTCCTCCTACAACTCCCACAAAAGTCGTTCCCTGTACAAACTTTCCATATAAAAGCTCATGGGACAATGCCTGGGCAGAAACATCAATCTGCCTTGTAATCTGCAGTTCCGTTACAAATTCATCCGTCTCCCCCACCTGCTCCGGCATGGTTTCCTCCTCATAATACCGGTCAATCAGTTTATTCACCTCTGCATCCTTTTTTCGGAGCACATCACCACTTTGCAGGGACGCATCAATAACCTTTAAAATAAACAGCTTTTCCTTCTCTGTTGTATACTGAAATCCATAACTGATGGCAATTTCATATATACTTTTTAGCAGAACGGATACAAAAATTGGAATATCCGGTATTCCTAATCCCACAATTCCGAAACCAATGCCCTCAACACTGGAAATAACCAGATTCTTGCCTATTGTCCGCTTTGCCTGGCGTTCAAATCGCTTCACTGCTTTGCGGTTAAAATTCTCCTGTTCCATTTCCTGTTTATTCTGCCTATATCGGGAAATCTGCTTGTCCTTCCGGTAAGTCTTCTCAATGAGACCAGCCCCTTTCTCAAATACGGTTACAAAGGCTTTCGTAAATGCTGTTTCCAATGTATTCTGTAACGTATCCGGCACTTTTTTTTCCACCAGACTGACCCATTTGGGAGTCTTATCCATCACATGGCGGACAAGAAAAGATTCCTCCTTTAATTCCTGTAATCTCCATTCGTTATCCCATGAAAACTGACTCATATATGCTCCTTCCTTTATATAATAAGCATTATATGGATTTTTCTTCCAGAATGCAACAAAAATCAGTATTCTAAAAATAATCCGGGAAACCATTTGACGAGGGGCTCCGGTAAATGATAGCTAAACCAGATAAATAATGCCCATAACACCAGCAATACAACTCCTGCATATCTTTTGATTCCACTGTCTTCCTGACCTTTTCCTGTTCTGCTGTTTCCCTGTTCTCTTCCCCGCCACTTTGTATTAACCGGAAGGTTTTTCTGGCATTTTGCAGTGACAAGGCCGGAAATAATGGCTGCCAGATAAAAGCTGCCAATATCAATCACGCTATAGTTACGCTTCATGATTCCCGTATATGTGAAAAATACCACCACTATAAACAACAGCCCCGCAAGAATGCTTTTCACCTGACACCAAAGGTAATCCGGGCATTTCTCCCCTACCAGATAATACATAAAAAGCGTATAGAAAAACGCCGGAACAAAAAACAGCTTTAAATGCTCCCACACACTTTCACTGACCGGTGAAAATAATGCTGCAAACGCATTTTCACCTGACCATTCATATACAAAGTGTAATATTGTTCCGGCAATCATAATAAAAACACTGTAACAAATCGTAATCCGATTCGCAGTCCACCACCTTTTGACCAATCCGCAATTCATATAACCCCTCCTTGTTCTGTTATTTTTTCTTTAATATTATTATAGTATTTCTAAAAAATATTAGAACAATCCTTTCTCTGTTACAACAGGTGGCATTCACATTTTATTTTTACCATTTTCACATTATTTCGATTATATTTTTATATTTTCTCTTCCTTTTTACACATTTTTTCTATCAATATCCTTTTTTTCTACACAACAGCAGATAATGCAATTTAAAAAGCACAAAACCGTCATGAAACGCGCTCACATTTTTATTTTCCGTATTCAGCACATTCAATTATATTTTTGTGACATTTTTCATATACTTGGCAACATAAAAATCCCCTTTCATCAGACTCCTGTTTTGCCTGACAAAAGGGGTTACCTTCTATGCCTCCATCACGCCAGCCTTCATGCTTTTAACATAATCCGCTACATATGGGGCAGCATCCTTTCCATACTCTGCCACCAGCTTTACAATGGCACTGCCCACAATGGCGCCATCAGAGAGACCTGCCATCTTCTTTGCCTGCTCCGGTGTGGAAATTCCAAAGCCTACAGCACAAGGAACATCTGTCACCGCTTTCACATGCTCTACCATGGTTCCGATATCTGTTTTTATCTCAGAACGCACTCCGGTTACCCCAAGGGATGATACGCAATAAATAAATCCTTCCGCCTCTCTGGCAATCATCTCAATCCTCTCCTTAGAAGTCGGCGCAATCATCGAAATCAAATCCACGCCATTTTCCCTGCAGGAACCGGCTAATTCTGCTTTCTCTTCAAATGGCACATCCGGTACAATAACGCCATCAATGCCCGCCTCTGCACATTTTTTCATAAAACGCTCTGTCCCATATACATAGATTGGATTGATATAGGTCATGAAGATAAGAGGAATATCTATCTCCTTCCGGAGCCTTGCCACCATATCAAACAGGGAATCCGTTGTGGTTCCCGCATTTAACGCCCGAAGGGACGCCTCCTGGATAACCGGACCCTCTGCAATGGGGTCCGAAAATGGAATGCCAATCTCAATAATATCCGCCCCGCTTGCCGCCATGGTCTTAATCAGCTCATAGCTGGTTTCAATGTCCGGGTCTCCTCCCGTAATAAATGCGATAAATGCCTTTTCCTTTTCAAATGCTTTGCTAATTCTACTCATAAATTTCCACTCCTCTGTATCTTGCAATTGCTGCAACGTCCTTGTCTCCACGTCCGGAAACCGTTGCAATGATAATCTGGTCCTTATCCATACTTCCTGCTATCTTCATTACATGGGCAATGGCATGGGCACTCTCAATGGCAGGAATAATGCCCTCGGTTCTTGACAGATATTCAAATGCCTTCACCGCTTCCTCGTCCGTAATCGGAACATAGGTTGCCCGCCCCGTCTTATTAAGCATCGCATGTTCCGGTCCGATTCCCGGATAATCAAGACCGGCAGAAATGGAGTAAACCGGCGCAATCTGCCCATATTCATTCTGGCAGAACAGTGACTTCATTCCATGGAAGATACCCACAGAACCGTTGGCGATAGTGGCAGCATTTTTTTCATTGTCCACACCGAGACCTGCCGCCTCACAGCCGATTAACTGTACTCCTTCATCCCCAATATATTCATAGAAGGAACCCATGGCATTGCTGCCTCCGCCGACACAGGCAACCACTGCGTCCGGAAGCCTTCCCTCTGCCTCTAAAATCTGCGCCTTGCTCTCCTTACTGATTACACTCTGAAAATCCCTTACAATCATCGGAAACGGATGCGGTCCCATAACAGAGCCTAAAACATACAGTGTATCATCCACACGGGAGGTCCATTCTCTCATTGCCTCGTTTACAGCATCCTTAAGGGTCATGGTGCCAGTGGTGACCGGATGCACCTTTGCACCAAGAAGCTCCATGCGGAACACATTCAGTGCCTGGCGTTCAGTATCCTCTTTTCCCATGAAGATTTCACATTCCATTCCCATCAGGGCCTGTCTCTTATACACATCTCCGAGCCCACGAGACTCGACGTCATCTC
>UQXF01000100.1 GCA_900544905.1 uncultured Clostridium sp. | reverse complement strand
ATGTGTATAAGAGACAGATTTTTGTGGCATGGGGCGATTATCTCGCCCCTTTATCTCTGCTTCGGTGAGGTTGGTTGGCATTCTGTCTGTCAGCCTTTTCCTGATACCGCTGTAACTTTTCGTGCATTGATTCGGCTTTGGGAGTGGATTTCTCTCCATAGACTTCCTCCCGCTTGGCACATTCTTTCTCATATGCGTCGTTGGCACGCTGTGCGGTATAGAATGCTGTGTAGAAATCCTGCACCGTTGCAAATCCATGCTGTCTGACGATACCGGATAGTCCGGCTTTGAAGGTTCGGATTTCCTCAGTTTTGGTGGCAATCCTGTTTTCAAGCTCCTTCTTCTTGGTAAGCCTTGCAAGTCCCTTTAAATCGCTTAATTCAATCTCCAGTTTATCCCGTTCACGCTCTGCTTCAAAGATAAGATGATTTTGCTTATCAAGAGTAACCTTGATTTTTTGAAGTCTTGGGAAAGCGGCTGCTTCCGGTGGCATAACCGGTCTTGGAGGTATCTGTGGTTTGGGCTGTTCAGCAATCTCTGTTTCCGGAACAGTTGCAGAGAGTGTAACGCTTGGTGGCTCAGGCTCAACTATTACTTCTTTAGCTGGAGTTGTAACAACATCTGCGGTGTCCTCAGCTTTTATAACAGCCTTGCTCGCATACTCTTTTTCAATAGCCTCATGGAACAGCTTGTTTTTCAGTTCCCTTGCGGCGGTCAGTACCTTAGAAATCAGAAGTGCAAGTTTCGCTGTAGCTGTTGTGATAATGCCTGCCAGCTTCTCAGGACACTTGCCGAATACATCTATGGATAACCGGATACGCTCCGTAATCCATTTCTGCTTTATCTGCCGTATCTCATCCTCTGGCACTTGGCTGACTAAGGCTCTGTCTACTTCGTGATTCCATTGCATACGCACCTCATTATCTTCCTTTATCTGTTCCGCTTTGGGATTGTTCTTGCCGATTTTCTTGGTGGCAAGGTATAATCCGTTTTTATCAAACACATGGAGCTTGTCTTTATTGTCCTCTATCAGAAGGTTGATAAGGTCAGTATAGAAGCGTTTCGCTTCATCTAAATAATGCTCTTGTTTGAACAGTTTGTTCTTGGCAGTAAATAAGGTTCGCTCATAGACTTCGCCCTTTTTGATTATTTTACAACCCTTACGGACATTACCACTATCATCCAGTATCTCTTTCTTGGTGCGCACATGCTTTTTCTGTTCGGTGTAGAACATATTGCGCGTTGCAATCTTTTCTATAGGTTCCGGTAACAGCTCCCTTTCGGAAAAGATGAGATGGATATGATAGTTGGTCTTGCGTTTGTTGTGGTGCAAAGCTGATACACATTCTACACCATACTTTTCCTTAAAGCGGTTGGTAAACATCTGTAACAGCCTGTCGGGGTCATAGAGGTCTGGGAAAGATTCCGGCAGGGCTATAATCAGTTCCCTTGCCTCGATACATTTCCCCTCTGTACCGCTTTTAAGAAATTCCTGCTGATTAAATCGTGCAAGCTCCGTCCAGTAGTGGCGGTCTGTGGTTTCATAGACTGCATATAAATTTTCCTGCTTGGCGTGACTGGATATATAAGTAATCCTGCCACGGACATTGTGGAGCTTACTCATCTGAATAAATGAATTTCTTTCGATAGTGCTTCCTCCTCTCGTAGATGTTGCTTTGGGAAAGAGGTGGAAGGATTATATAAGTGAGTGGATAGCTTAGGCTATCCGGTTACGAACATTATGCCGTACCCGGCATTAAAAGCTCGATGCAATCGCGAAATGCCCAGAGTACAAATCGAAGATTTGTGCGAAGGGTGTATTTCGCTCTCAAACGCCGAGGGCTTATGAAAGACCTGCGTTGAGAGGTCTGCACCACTCACTTCAATGTTAAATTGTCCTGTAAAATTCCTGCTCCTTTCCCATAAGTTTGGGTTGATACCAGAGGAAGCACATGATATAATCTATTTGCGTGTAGGTATATCATGGCTTCGGTCTGATACATACCAAAGGGTGGTTTCGTAGGAAGCCACCCTTTTAAGTTACAGCAGTTTTTCGATTAACTGCTTTGACAGTATTCTTATCCCTTAAGTCTCTGCCCTCGTTGGCTTCCATGAACTGCTCCAGTATATCAGTTTTTATCAGAACCTTTCGTCCTACCTGAAGTACCGGGAGCTTCTTCCACTTTACCAGGTCGCGGAGCGTATTTCTTCCGATACCGGTATAGTCGGCTGCTTCCTCAATGGATAAGGCAATTTTCATTTCTGTCATTGAATCACCTCCTTGTTAATTGCATTATGCAATTTTTAAACCAAGCCTACTATAAACCTTTTATATCATTCTGTCAAGCGTTACGAAATTTTAAAAATAATTATTAACTTGCATATTGCAATTATAAAAGATGTATGTTATAGTAGTAACATACCGAAAAAGGAGGCGTATGAAGATGAAGGATAAAGAATTACGCAAGCTAATCGGTAGCAGGGCAAAACAGCGAAGATTGGAATTAGGATTGAAACAGCCTTATGTAGCTGAAAAGATGGGAGTGACAGCTTCCACCATTCAGAGATATGAAGCCGGAACAATCGACAACACCAAGAAGCTGGTGCTGGATGGACTTTCAGAGGCACTTCATGTATCGGTGGAATGGCTCAAGGGAGAGGCAGAGGAATACGAAACAGACATTACGGATAAGAGAGAATTACAGATTCGTGATGCAATGAGCAGTATTTTGAGCCGCTTACCCTTTGACCTTAATAATGAGGAAGCTGACTTCTCGAAAGACCTACTGCTACTGATGTTACAGGAGTATGAGCTGTTTATGGATTCGTTCCAGTTTGCCTGCAAAAACTTCAAGGGCAACACGGAGAATGCAGACATAGCAGCCACTATAGGTTTTGAATCGAATAAGGAATACAACGAAATCATGTTTCTCAGGGAGATTACCCACACAGTCAATGCCTTTAATGACATGGCAGATGTGATAAGGCTCTATTCCAAGAAACCGGAGACAGCCACACAGAGGCTTGCAAATCTTTTATCGGAAGATTCCGAATCGGTATAGTTAGACAACCGGAGTTATGATACAATGAGTGCAAGCGAGTCAAACTGTTTACAGATTTGACGAGCGACGAATTGGCTTACGGACTTGTCCGTAAGATATCTACACGCAAGAAGCATTTCATCAGTTCCGATTGTCGATATCGAAAGGAGAAACGATTATGGCAAAAGGTTCTGTAAGGAAAAAAGGCAAGAAATGGTATTACCGCTATTATGTGGAGGATGCCAGTGGTAACTTGGTTCAAAAGGAATGCGTAGGAACAGAAAGTAAGTCGGAAACGGAAAAATTGCTCCGTAAGGCTATGGAGGAATACGAAAGTAAGAAAATCGTAGCCAAAACGGAGAACATCACACTGGGAGAGCTTTTGGATGTGTGGGTGGATGAGGAATTAAAAGTCAGTTCCCTTAGCAATAACACTGTGACCCTTTATCTTGGGGTAGTGAAGATTATTAAGAGACACCCATTAAGCAAAAGGAAGCTTCGTACAGTCACAAGTGAACACATGCAGGAATATATGGATTATTTAAGCTTCGGTGGAACGGCTCCCGATGGTACGGAAGCAAAGCCGTTAAGCATAGACCGTATCCATTCTTTTTCAGCAGTGTTACAGAGGGCTTTCCGGTATGCGGTGTTTCCAAAGCAGTATATCAGTTTCAACCCTATGCAGTATGTAGTAATCAGAAGACCGACGCAGGAAGTGGATTTGTTTGCTACGGAAGATGAAGATTTTTCGCAGGAAAAGACCATTACCCACCAGCAGTACAATGAAATCGTAGATTATCTTACCAAGAAGAAAAGCTCCTCATTGTTGGCAGTGCAGATAGCATATTATGCAGGTCTGCGAATTGGGGAAGTGACCGGATTATCTTGGGATGACATCAACTTAGAGGAACAGTATCTGACGGTGCGTAGGAGCTTAAGCCGGAACAATGCAAGGCATAAGCTGGAGCTTGGACCTACCAAGCGTAAAAAGGTCAGAATCGTGGATTTTGGCGATACCCTTGCTGAAATCTTACGAAAGGCGAAAAAGGAACAGCATAAGCAACGCTTTCAGTATGGACAGCTTTATCAGAGGAATTACTACAAGGAAGTCAGAGAAAAGAACAGAGTTTACTACGAATTGTATTCATTGGACGGAACGCAGGAAGTGCCGGAGGACTACACAGAGATTTCACTGGTGTGTGTCAGACAGGACGGAATGTACTTAGGAAGGGAAGCACTGGACTGGATGTGCAGGTCAATCAGGAAGCACCTGAAAGGATTTGAAAACTTCCATTTCCATTCATTACGACATACTTACACAAGCAATCTGTTAGCAAACGGAGCACCACCGAAGGATGTGCAGGAACTCTTGGGACACTCCGCAGTAAGTACCACAATGAATATTTACGCCCACGCTACAAGGGAAGCCAAAAAGAATTCAGCAAGGCTTCTTGATAAGGTAGTAGGGAACGATTAAGACGAAAACAACACTTTTCCCTTATAGCTTCCTCACAAGGGAAAAAATAAGGGAAAAGTGCAAATTACATAGATGTTGATGGGCGGGAAATCCCGTAAATACTGGAAAGTTGGAGAAATACACGAATTAATTTGAATTTTGCAAATCAATCCATAAATAAGGATAAAGTGGCTATTATAAAGGTTACAATTCCAGAAAATATCTACAATCAATTACATCATATGGAATTAGATATTTATATATTTAAGTCTGGTACTCCTGTTGTTGAACCTGATATGTTAGATGTGTTTAATAAAAATATTATTGACATTGAACATGTGTATTAGAAGGGAGGGGGCGGAATTGCTTAGAGTGGAAGCATCTATTAAATTATTAAAATGTGCAACCTTGGGTAATAAAGATATACAGGCAGGAACTCGAATTACTATAAAAGTCGACGATAAGGGTTATTATACACAATTATTTTCTATTGATGACAAGGCGATTCCTTTAGATAAAGAAACAAATGTATATATGGATATAGTATTTGGAGAGTTGGACATTGAAAAGTTTTTAAATCATACTTTTTTTGAATTTGTTTCTTGGGAAAAATTAGGAGAAGGTCATATAATAGATGTTAGGGATGTGAGGATTGAGAGGGATGCTCTTAAAGAAGTAACTACAGATAGACAAAAAGAGATTATGGCGATTGTACAAGAGCTGGATAAAAAATATATTTAATTATGGTTCGTGAATATGCTATTTCAAACAGATGGTTGAGGACTTATCCTGCTACCTGTTAACGGACACGGTGATGTAAGGGCATTACTGAATGAAGCCGGAAAGATAACCGACAAGTACCGTTACAATGCATACGGCGAACTGGTGGAACAGACCGGGGATACGGAGAACCACTATCTATACACAGGAGAGATTCATCCACCGGAACCTTTATCAGCATGGATACCACCTATGAGGGAAGCATTTATGACCCGGATACGTTACATAAGTATCTGTATGCGAATGGGAATCCGGTAACGTATAGTGACCCGAGCGGGAACTTTTTCAGTGCAGTTGGAACATTAGTTGCTACTACAATAAGTACCGTTTATAATAATTTTGATACATTGAATGCAATGGGCATTATATCCGGCTTGACTAACTCTGCGATAACGGCATTTCTTGGTGGAAGCGATATGGAGATTACCAAGGCGTTTGTGACTGGTTATCTGACAGGGTTTGGGTTAGGAGCTGTCATGTATGTGGCGGCGGCATATGAGATAATGACGATTGCGCAGATGTGTATGATAATGGCTGCGGCTAATACGACTATGAGTATGGTAATGACAATTGGCGCTATTGTGTCTGGAAATAAGAAAGAGGCAATCGTCTATGGAACATTGTCGATACTGTCGTTGTTTACGTTTTGTAAGCTGTATAATTATAACTGTACAGTTGATGTGATAGGAGATAAGGGCAGTGCAAGAATAGGATGGGAATATAATAATCCAGAGGAGGTGCAGATTGAAAAAGATAGTAACACTAAAGATATATATAGAGCAGTAGGTGCAGAAGAATATGAAGACATCATGACTACGCATGAGTTTAGAGGGAGCGAAGGGACTTTTGCTGCTAAAGAGTTTGGTAATAGCTTTGAAGAAACTTTGAATTCTCACTTGAGGTATTTTAAGGGATTTAATAACTGTTATATCTTGTTATAAAAATCTCGTCAAACCCTTGAAAATACTAAAGTTTTTGTGGGTGTCCTCTCCGTCACATCTTGTATCGTGTTATATCGTTTTACCCTTGGTTATGAACTCTGATAAGGGAAAAAACAAGGGAAAGAAAATCTGGTAACAACTTATAACAAATTATAAAAATGGCAGTTGGAACTGGATGAAATGCTTATAATACATTTCTATGAAAGGAAGGATAAGATGAGATTGGTATATGCAGATTATAACCCTCTTACAAATAGTATTGATGTAACTACATTTGAGAATTACATATTGCGAATTGATTGTAATAAGGCAGAGGATGGATTAAGAACTACTCTTTGCTCACAAAATTCACTTAATGCTTTGGCGATAGATGAGCCATTGGAATATGCTCGCCTTGCTTTGGACGGTGAAATGCAGGCATGGGTGGATGCGATTGATAGTTTGGCAGTCTGGTGATTTCTATAAATGTTTTTTGATAAAATGTTGGCAGAATATCTAGGCTTGGTGTGATAAAATAAAAGAAATTAACTTACTAGAGAATTATCGAGTAGGAGATATTTGGCAATTTAATAGCTTTGCCTACTATGTGCGTGACAAGGCTATTCTTGGAGAGGAGATTTATTCAGGGATTATAAGTTGAAAAACTTGATTTTAAGCGGATGCTACGGAAAGTAGCGTCCGTTTTTTGATTTGTAAACAGGTGTTGGTGGTGCTACTTTTTCATTTTGTGTAAGATGCGAGTGTAAATCAAAATACTGATGGAGGCATTGTTATGAGTAACAAAAAAGAAATCATTATCAAGGCAACTAAACTTAAAAAGAGTTTTATCACAGGTGACACAGAGCAGACAATTTTTGAAAATCTAGACCTTAATATATATAGGGGTGACTTTACTGTGATTATGGGTAGTTCAGGTGCAGGCAAGTCCACACTGATGTACTCCCTTTCGGGAATGGACAGGCCCAGCTCGGGCGAGGTTGTTTGGAACGACAAAACAATTACATCTTTAAGTGATGATAGGCTGGCAATTTTCAGACGAAAGAACTGTGGTTTTGTTTTTCAGCAAATCTATCTTCTTGATAAGATGAGCCTTATGGATAATGTACTTACGGCGAGTGCATTGTCAGGAGCAAGCAAAAAGGACTCAGTGAAATATGCCAAAGAGCTTTTCGAGCTTGTTAATATTCCTGAGATAACACGCAAAAAGTTCCCATCTCAGGTGTCGGGCGGTGAGGCTCAGCGAGCAGGCATTGTAAGGGCAGTTATAAATAAACCCGAGATTCTCTTTGCCGATGAGCCCACAGGTGCACTGAACTCAAATAACTCAACTGCGGTTCTTGATGTTTTTACAAAGCTTCATAATGATGGTCAGAGCATTATATTGGTAACTCATGACAAGAAAACAGCCTTAAGAGGCAACCGTGTGTTATATGTTAAGGACGGCATGATCTACGGTGAGTGTGACCTTGGGGGTTACACAAATGAAAGTAAAGACCGTGAAGCAAAGCTAAACAACTTTTTAACAGAGATGGGATGGTAATATGAAAAAAATAGCAAATCAGATTTTATACAACTTAAAAAAAGAAAAAACCTCCTTTATATCATTCGGCGTTATCATTCTGATAACTGCTCTAATATTAAATTGTGCAGCGGTTTTGCTGTGTCAGGTAGATAGGGCTTATGATACAAAGTTTGAAAAGTTAAGCACCGCAATGCTCAACGCAATTGTTCCTGAGGTCCAGAACAGCAGTGAACTTGAAAAAGCAATTGATGAAATCGAAAAGGTAGAGAAAATCGAAAGCTATACTGCTATTATGACAGAAGCTACTGTCAAGGATTTCAATGGTGCGGATTTTTCAATGAACACAGTGTTTTATAACATTGACGACAAGCGTACTCTTAACAATTATGAACTTGTGAGTGAAAGCAAAAATAATGTTGACGATCCAATCTATATCCCACTTTATGTATCCAACTTTGGTGGATTTGCTTTGAATGACGAAATCGTTTATGCAATTGACGGCAAGTCCCATAGTTTCACTGTGGCAGGTGTGATTGAAGAAATGCAGTACGGCAACTATGGTTCGGGTTTGCTGTGTGCCTATTTACCAAAAGAAGAGTTTGCAGAGCTTGCGGATTCTTATAGTGACAAGGCTGTGGTTGAATATTCAATGAGCATAAAGAGCGATGCAAGCCTTGATGAAGTGAAAGATGATGTCAGCAAAGCAATTGAGAACAAAGGTGTTATGGCTTTATCAATTCTTGACAGCGAAAGCGTAAAGGGTACACGGACAATGGTTACGGATCTGCTTGTACTTATTTTAACCGCTTTTGCACTAATCATCCTTGCAGTTAGCGTATTCCTAAGTAACTTCAAAGTTAAAAATGCTATTGAGTCCGAAATTACAAATATGAGCGTGCTTAAAGCTCTGGGTTATACAAGTGCTCAGATTGTAGCGAGTATCACACTGCCTTATGCTATTGTTTCGCTATTGTTTGCAATTCTCGGCATTGGTCTGTCTTACACTTTACTTCCTGTGCTTTGCTCAGTGCTTACTGTTCAGTCAGGTTTTTCGTTTGCTGTTAGCTTTGATTTGCTGAGCTTTGTATGTGTGGCTTGTATTCTTTGCGGTGTTGTTTCGTTCTTCACATATATATCCGCACGAAAAATCAAGAAAACTCAGCCTATTGACGGCTTAAGAGGTAATACAAGTTCAAAGCACACAAAGAAAAATTATTTTCCGCTTGAAGAAACCAGAGGCAATACAAAATTCCTGCTTGTCTTAAAGCAGATGATAGCTTCTACAAAACAGAATATAATGCTCTTTCTGGTGTCTTTTGTGCTGACGGTTCTCATAGCATTTTCAGGCACACTGTTCTACAATGTAGTAGTTGAGCCGGATAATTTTATGTCTGCTTTGTCAGACGAAGTAGCAGATGTGATTATTTATCCTAAAAGCGACAGCATGAGTGAGCTTGAGTCAAAACTTGGTAACGATAATCGTGTGCAAAATTCATTGAAATATATGTCTGCAATTGTTAAAATTGAAGAGAAAACAGTGACTGCTTTTGCCTGCGAGGACTTCTCAAAGGTGAGAAATGATGTATGTTATATGGGTGAAAATCCGAAAGATGCAGATGAAATCGCTTTGGGCAGTGCTTTTGAAGAAAATTTTAAAATCGGTGATACAGTCAGCGTGACGGTGGACGGTATCACAAAAAGCTTTCAGGTTACAGGCTTTGTGCAAAGCGTAAATTTACAGGGCGAGCTTTGTGAACTGAGCATAGAAGGATACAACAGTCTCTTTAACCAAAATCAGACTCCATACCTCTATGTGTATCTTGAAAATGCTGAAAATGCCGAAAAGATTACAAAGGAATATAAATCCGATTACTCTGCATTGGTAGCAGACACAGTGAATTCTTACAAGCTTCAAACTGAAGCACAGGATATGTATATGGGTATCACTGTGGTGCTTGTAGTATCAATTTGTGCGGTAACAATTCTCGTTGTGTTATTTATTTTATATATTGTTATCAAGTCTCTGCTTGTAAAAAGAAGACAGGAGTTAGGTATTTACAAAGCAATGGGCTACACAAGTTCACAGCTTATTTTACAGACAACAGGTTCATTTATGCCTGTGTCGATGGTGGCAATTGTGCTTTCAAGCTTTTTGGCAATTTATTATATGCCGGCTATCTATCAATTTATTTTTGAGACTTTGGGTGTCATGAAAAATAACATTGAGATTTCATTTGGCTTTTTAATGCTATTTGCAGTAGCTCAGATTTTAGTAAACATTATGATAAGTATTATTTTGTGTATGCCGATAAGAAAGATTTCAGCATATGTACTCATTAAGGAATAAGGGAGAGACAAAAATGGATTTTGGTGATAAATTAAAGCAGTACAGATTAAAAGAGGGACTTTCTCAGGAACAGCTTGCTGAGAAAATAGGAGTAAGCCGTCAAGCTATAACAAAATGGGAGACCAAGCGAGGTCTCCCTGATGTTGAAAATATGATTATCCTCGCAGAGCTTTTCAAGCTCACTCTCGATGAGCTTGTGCTTGAAGAGGTCAAAAAACAGGAAGAAAAGCCGGTGGTTTTCGAAAGCGAAACAGTTTATGACATCGACACCGGCAAGCATTTTGATATAAACTTGGGCGGTGCAAGGAAAATTACTATCAAAACAGGTGTGGATGAAAAAATCCACATTGTGCTTTCTTCCGAAATACTTGCTGAAATTGGCTCTCTTTTCAAGGTGAAACTTGACGAAAAGCGTAATAAGTTGGATGTTGAACTTGTAAATAAAAAGGGCGTCAGCCGTTTTGAAGCACAGGAAAGCGTGGATATTACTCTTTTACTCCCTGAAAAGTTTACCGAGCATACAGAGGTTTCAGCAAGCGTTAAGGAACTTCTTATTGAGGATTTACGCCTCAGCCGACTTGAGTACGACGGCGACGCAGAAAAGGTTTTTATCCGGGACACAGAGGGAAGTCTGGAGTTTACCGCAAAGACTGACTACGAAATTTTTATTTCAGGTAACTGCACAAAACTTGATATAAACCAGTTCAAAGCGAAAGCGATTGTTCACCTTGAAAATGCAGATAACTACAAACTCTCAAATAACGGCAGAAAATGCAAGCTCATCACCCGCAAAAACGGAGAAATTGTTGAGCTTGAAGAAAACGAAACTGCCGAAAATACAATCAACATATCAGGCATATTCTCCGAGCTGATTGTTGAGGTTGAGAGATAAATTTCAGCTTTACGCATACTATGTACTTCAAATAGCCGCATCCATTATGTGTATGGATACGGCTATTTTTGTGGCATGGGGCTGTCTCTTATACACATCTCCGAGCCCACGAGAC
>UQXF01000099.1 GCA_900544905.1 uncultured Clostridium sp. | reverse complement strand
CGAGATGACGTCGAGTCTCGTGGGCTCGGAGATGTGTATAAGAGACAGGATATACACAACAATTTTATGAGTTATGGGGATGTGCTTGTGGAAATTACGGATATGTCAGTTCCAGTTACCAAAAATTATCTGAAAATAATTTAATTGAAGTTGGAACTTATGCTGAAAAAATACAGATTGTATATGATTTGTCTATTAAAGCTCCGGAAGAAACTCAATATCATACAGTATCGGTTTTAAGTGAAATACTAATTCCAATAAGCACAGATACTTCAGTAAATACAAAATCATATAATTTTTGGTCAGGAGAGGAAGTGAGGTGAAATCTGAGTTTGGATATACTTAAATTAATCGTGAATGTATTAGGAAATGTACTTTGTGGTAATTTCAGTGTGCGCATTATTATGGACTATATATGATTGGTTGAAAAACGGTCTATGACAGAATTGCTGTTCTGCATGCTGAGAAGCGGACATTAGAGGCATATAGGATTATCGTAAACAAAGACCATACAGAAGCATATAAAGAAAGGAAAGATTAATATGGCAATGGCAAGAGAGAAAATAATAGGTTTGCCAAAATGCGAGCCTCGTTATGTATCAGAAAAGGTAGTTCCACATATTCTTCCTTCAGGGGAACCCATTATAGTAACAGACCCTAAGGGGGAGCTTGTCGATTTGAAATCATATCTGGAAAGCTTAGGATATAAGGTGCATACGATTAATCTGGAAAGTTAGATGAGGCTTTTCGGTTTGAGGAATAATACGAATGCAAAGAAAGAGAGGTAGAGACATGATGTGGAAAGATTTCATTGAACAGATAAAAGGCAATTATAAAGCAGAGCTGCAGGATTGTATAACACATAAATGGAATCCTTGTTATCATGCTGCAAATTGGAATCATTTGAAAGCCAGGATTATTAAAAGTATTGAAAGTGCTGCTTATAATTTTTCGGATTCCTTAAAAGACAAGGATGGTAAATGGTTTCAGGCAGAAATTGATAATGTAATATCCGATATACATTCTACTGTAGAAGAATGGCTTGAATATTATAGGAAGCATGATAAAGATGGTTTCTATGAAAGCTGGACTGAATGCTTCTGGACAGAAGAAATGCCGGATACCGATAAAGAAGAGTTTTATTATATGAAAAGAATGTATGAGAAATTTTTAGAGAATAAAATAATTGAGGTTTATTACAGTGACATTCCTGGCGAGGCACAAAAAAATTTTTTGAGTAAATGGTATCAAAGATATGATGTGAAGTATTCCGAAAATGAGGAATTATGCATATATATTGGGCAAAAGGGAAAGCCGGGAAAGTTTTATGAATGCGTAGGGGATTTTTATGAACCAGTTGACAGTCCGAGAGAATCGGACTGGTGGAAGCTGGTAAGTAAAATCATTGTAGAGGAAAAGGCTAAACTTCAATAGGTTCAGCAGTTTTCCAGCGTATATTTTTATATAGGTTCTGTATGGCAGAAGAAATTGCCGGGACAAAATATTTAGTGTGCTGCAGGGATGGCTGTCTCTGCAGTCTAAAACATGAGAACTATGATGTAGAGACAATGAAACTGTTAAAGGGGGAATTTGACAAGGAGACGGTTGAATTATTTGGAGGATAATGTTATGTGGAAGGATAGAGGAAAATTAAAGGATTATGTGATGAGAGTTTCATATCAAGCAAGAAGAAAGGGAAAATTTGAATGTTTTAGCCGAGAGGTTAAAAAATACAGAGAAATGGATGAAGATGAACTGGACTTTGAATATATGGAATCAAAAACAGAACTTGACTATAAGAAGAGTAGTTTAACTTTATTTATCATCGTTATTGCTTTGGCAGTCATGATGAATGTATGGAACAAGTTTTTTTTTATGCAGATGGTATTACAGTATGCTGCAACCTCTGAGGATGGCAGTACAGAGATTATAAAAATAAGTTTTATAATCTCTGTTACAATAACGATGATTTTCACATTAGCTATTTTATTTTTATTATTTGATTTATCAAAGGATATAATGATACTGCAAAAAAAACTAATTATGATTGAAAATATAAAAAATAAAAGATATTTACAAACCTGTTCAAAGCCAGTAAATACAAGGACTGAGATGGGTTTGTCCACCGGGTGGACAGAAGACATCCGAAACGAAGTATAAGTGTTAATTTAGGAAGTTGAATAAAAACAGCTTCCTTTTTTTTATTGCAGGAAAGGAGGGCAAGCATGAATGAGGAACAGATGAACCAGGAAGACTGGAAAGCCTATTTAGGCATTTCAGAAGAAACAGAGGAAACCGTACCGGCAGATGATATGGAAGGAGGGTGGGAAGATGTCAGGAAGCTTTGACCGAGTAATGGAGGGGCGTAAGGAATTGGTCAACCGGATTATTGAAAACATGGAGAAGGGCTACATACTGCCGAAACCGCAGTGGGGTGTAAGCCCTTTTACCTTTCAAAATCCCATTTCCCATGCAAAATACCATGGAGCCAATATGATTAAGCTGTATCTTCACAGTGCGGTAAATGGTTATACTGACACACGGTTTATGACTTATAAGCAGGCACAGAGCATTGGATGGAGAGTAAAGAAAGGAGAAAAGGGAATCCGATTAGAGAAGTTTATATTTACAAAACAGGTAGAGCAGGAGAATCCGGATACCGGCCAGATGGAAAAGGTTATGGTACGTCTTAAACGTCCCATGGTGAATACATTTGTTGTGTTTAATGCAAGCCAGATTGAGGGAATCGAACCGCAGGAGGAAATGAAGCCGTTGGAACATAATGAAGTGCTGGAACTTGCTGACCAGCTGATTGCCAGCAGCGAGTGTACTATCCGGGAAGAACCGTGGGGAAAGGCATATTACCGTCCGGCAAGCGATACGATTGTACTGCCTCCGAGAGATGCGTTTATCAGCCAGGAGGCATTTGCTACAACATTAATGCATGAAATGGTACACAGTACCGGGCATCCGTCAAGGCTTAACCGCCCGTTATTAAGCTGTTTCGGCACTCAGGAATATGCATTGGAGGAATTGAGGGCAGAACTGGGAGCCTTTTTTATGGGTACGGATTTGGGGATTGAGGGCAGCCAGGAATTGTTAGATTCCCATACACATTATTTGGAATCCTGGATTAAGGTATTGAAGGATGACCCTAATGAATTATTCCGGGCCTGTTCGGATGCACAGAGGGCGGTGGAAAGATTAAGCAGTAATTTAGAGCGGTACCAGGAACTGTGCCGGGAAAAAGAAACAGTACACGAGCCTGTAAAAATGGATTTGAATGAATACTTAGCGAAAAAAGGTCTTAGCTTTATATCCAGCGATTATATGCTTGATAAGATGAAGCTACCGAAGGGAGAAACCATGAGACAGCGGCAGCAGCGGCTTAAGGAAGCCGACAGGGTAGAGAATGATTACCAGAACCGCAGGAGTGAGGCGATAAAAGAATATTATGAAAAGGTGAAATCCGGAGAACTTATTCCTAAGACAAAGGAGGAACACACGCTGGAAGCTGCACAGGGGCATCCGGATAATGCTTCCACACAGGCGGCAAGAAGAATGCTGGTAAAGAGAGGGATTATGAGTGAAAGCGAGCTGGCAGAAAAGATAACAGAATGGGATGCAAATGTATCACAGTGGGACGCTGCCATCGAAGAAGCACTGGAAGCCGTTGAAGCAGCAGAACCAGAGCTTGAGATGGAAATGTAAAGAAGGGAGGATAGAATATGGGCGTTGCAATTAATGAAACCGAATATTTACAAAGACTGAATCAGCAAACCGAATCTGTAGATGCTGCATCTGAGGAGTATCTTAAGCAGACAAGGGAGTTGAGAGACAGTCTTAAGAAAGGGGACTATTCTAATATGAATGACAAAGTGGATGCACTGAATTTATCCATGAAACAGCTGGAAACAGAGTTGACGAAACGACCCCAGTTAAGGCTGGAGCATACTAATCAGAAAGAATGGTCCCGGCTGCTTAGGAATGATAACTGGATTCCAATGGAGAAGCCACGGCAATTGTCTACAGAATATTTTGATAATCCGGATATCAAGGATGTAACCTTGTTATACCAGTTAGACGAATCATCCAGACAGGAGATTATCAGGGAACCATCCTATGCAGAGAGGGCAGAATACGGGATGCCTGGCAAGTTTTATTTAGGACTGGTAAATGGGAGAAAGGAGCTTATCTTAGGAGAGGATTTTTTTGACCATGAAATGTTTTATTACAGCCGGGATGCTACAGAAGAATATGAAATATCCTGTAAAACGTTAAAGGAAGTAGCAAATCATATGTATGATTATGAAGACCAAATCACTTTTGTGGTAGATGAACAACATTTAAATCATGAGCCTGGGAAGATGGTGAATCAGACAGATAATTCATGGGATGCTGCTATTGAAGAAGCACTGGAAGCAGCTGAGATACCGGAGCCAGATTTAGAAATGGAAATGTAAAGGAGGAGAACTTATATGGCAAAAAATCAATTTAACAGAGATTTTGATGAAGTAAAAAGGGATGGAATGGCATTGCAATATGTCAAGGAGCAATCAGCGGAAATCTGTATGGAAGCAGTCCGCCAGAATGGGATGGCATTACAGTTTGTGGAAGAACAGACTGCAGAAATTTGTATGGCAGCGGTTCAGCAGAGGGGGTATGCATTGAGGTATGTAAAAGAGCAGGACCCGGAAATCTGTATGGCGGCAGTCCGGCAGGATGGAAATGCGTTGGGATATGTGCAGGAGCAGAGTCCGGAAATCTGTATGGAAGCAGTCCGGCAGAAAGGAACTGCATTAGCATATGTGAAAGAACAGGCACCGGAAATTTGTATGGAAGCAGTCTGTCAGAAAGGAGACGCATTGGCTTTTGTGCAGGAGCAGACCCCGGAAATCTGTAAAGCGGCAGTCCGGCAGAACAGTAATGCATTGAAATATGTCCAGTCACAGTTCAGGGATGAAGTAAGGGAAGCGAGCAAAGAGGTTAATCGGTGGGATGCCGCTATAGAAGAAGCACTGGAAGCGGCGGAGATACCGGAGCCGGAGCTTGGAATGGAAATGTAGAGGAGGAAGTTCATATGGCTAAAACAAAATTTTCAATTAACAAAAAGACCCTTGTAGAGGAACGGAGAGACGGAAACATATTAACAAGGGTACCCAACAGTAACATGGAATACTATATGCTGATTGGGGAAGACGAGGTTCTTTCCGAGGATGAAAGCACTCTTATAGTGGAATGGGATTCAGATACGGAACTGGATATGCTGCCTCGTATCTGGGATGAGAATGCACAGGATGGTGTGAGAAGACCGTCTTTGGAGGAAGCGGTAGTAGCCCGGCAGAATCCAGAGGGTTCCATCAAAATGAAAGCTTCAGAGCTTTATGATGAATATTATGAGTATGATAAGAATAAGGACCCAGAGGAGATAGAAAAGAAGCAGCGTATCCGGGAACAGAAAAGGCAGGCAGCTTTAAAGAGGTCAGATGAAACAAAGAAGATGACAGAGACGGCGAAACCGTCGAAGGATAATACAAAGGGGAAACAGACCGGCAGGAATACAACAGCTTCGGGAAATGGCAAAGCCGGACAGAAAGGACAACCGGAAGCATCAGAAGAAAAGGCAGAACAGCAGGATATACCGCAGTCACCTGCAGAGAAGCTGGAGCAGCAACGCCAGCAAATGAAGAGGTATACAAAAGAGCAGTTTAAGGAAATCCGGCGGGGCGTCAGCCAGAAGCTTGACACAAGCCAGTACCGGGATATTGAATTTAATCCAAAGCAGATGAGGGAGCTGCGACTTGCCCTGAAAGCAGGAATGGATGTTTCAAAATTTAACAGTCCATTTATATCAGCAGAACATATGCGGGAGCTGCGGATTGGAAATAAAAATGGAGTCAGGCTGGATTTGGAAAAGCTTGACCAGTCACTTTATAATGCAGAGCAGATACATGAACTCCGCTTAGGTTTTGAAAAAAAGCTCGACATGAAGAATTATCTGAATCCATCCTATTCTGCAGAGCAGATGAGGGAACTGCGTTTAGGACAGCAGGCTGGATTTAATACAAAGGATTATGAAGATGTCCATTTAACTGCAGCACAGATGCATTCTATCCGGCAGAGGATGGTGCTGAATAATCTCGGCGAGACCCTGAAGAAAATGTGTGAGGACATCCGGCAATGGCTTAGTGAGAAGATAGAACAAATAACGGAAATGCTGAGGGCACGTTATCAGGGCAGAGAGGTAATGACACCGGAGCAAATCCGGGATGCCAGGGTAGAGGAAGCCGTGCAGGATATCGAGGAGACACTGGTACAGTCAGAATTGCTTCCAGAATCCGCTTATAAGGATAAGGAGCTTGACAGCCAGATTAAAGGGCATGTACAGGAGCTGGCGGCCTATGCTGAACGGAATCCAGAACAGAAGCTGGAGCAGCCTGTAAAAGAGGTTGCCGAGGAACTCTGTGAAGTCGCAGGCATTGAGCTTAATAACCAGCAGGAGGATAACGTAATCAGTATCAGCCGGGGAAGGGAAGTAAATGCAGCTGCTGTTAATCAGGAAAAAGCGCTGCAAGCAGTCGGCATTAGTCAGAAAAAAGCAGAAAGACAGGCTGAAGGAGAAAAAATATATAACCAGCCCAAAGAACAACCAGTCAATGTCAGCCAGAGCAGGGAGGTAAAAGCATCATCCTCTAACCAGCAGAAGGTGTTAGAAACAGTTAGCAGCAGCCAGAGCAAGGCGATAGAGGAGGCTGTGGAACGGGTAATGCAGGAAGCATACGAAATGGATGAGGAAATGGTGATGGAAGAGGAAACATGGGAAATGATACAGTAACAGGATAATGTAACAAGCAAGCCGGTACATAGCATATATGTACCGGCATTTTATATTAAGGAGGTGTTGACATAATGGATTACAAGATACTAAACAGCATTCGGATGCAGGATGGAATTCCACAGATGTTTGTCATCCGACCAAATGGGGACTGCGGATGGAATCCGGTGGAGGGCAATAAAATCAAGCTTATAAAATACCAGGATGCTGAAAAAGAAATAGAACTGGATGCAGAGAAGCTGTTACACAGTGCAGACCTAAAAAAAGTCAATGAATTTTTTACGAGTAAACCAAGGATAGGGCAGGCAGATATGAACCGCATAGCAGGCAGCGCCCATATCGACCTGTCAGATACGTTTATATATAATCTCCGCATCCAGGGGGATTTTCACAATGCAGATTTTAAAAGGGCACATATCAGTGAATGCAAGATAGTGGATTCCGACTTTATCAATGGAAATTTTACAAAGGCAACCCTTTCTTCCGTTGAAAGTGTGGATTCCCAGATTATACACAGCAATTTCACCCATGCACATCTCAAAAGCTGTTTGCTGAAGGATACCGTACTGGATTCCAAT
Organism: uncultured Clostridium sp.; assembly: GCA_900544905.1. Classification (GTDB taxonomy): domain Bacteria; phylum Bacillota; class Clostridia; order Lachnospirales; family Lachnospiraceae; genus CAG-590. The sequence continues at coordinate 3,685 of UQXF01000099.1, read as the reverse complement.
AACTTTTCCTGGAGTTATTTCCAGCAGGTATCCTTTGGCAGGTATTCCGTCATAAAAGATAACTCATTTTTCCATGCAGAGCTTGACCAGGTAAATTTAGGCCATGCGGATGTCAGGGGCGAAAACAGGCATCTGGATACCATTGATTTTAGGATGGGCGGCGGCACAGCACAGGAGGTGGAAGCTTATAAGAAAAGGCTGCTGGAAACCCTGCAGAATAAGAAAACAGAGGGAATGGATGAAATGCCGCTTAAGGATATTGACTGGACAAAGGTAGATATCATTTACCAGTATGAAAACAGCCAGAATATACCAGACAGCCAGCGTGTAACGGAATGGTTTGGGGATTATGGCATGGCGGTACCAAAGCCAGGGGTTTCCTTAATGAAATTTGAAGACAGATATGAAATGGCAGTCTATGGTGAAAAATGGAAGGAGCAGCTGTCAGAACAGGAAGAGGCAATTAAAAGGACAGTGGAGAAAATTATGTCGGAGCCAGAGCTTCCGGAACAGGATTTTGAGATGGAGCTGGAAATGTAAAGGAGGTTATTTATGGGAAATCGTTTATTTGTGGATTTAGATGGAACCTGCGCTCTGTGGCAGCCAGTGACATTTGAAGAGCTGTTTGAGAAAGGATATTACAGAAATCTTCCAGAATATGAAAATGTGGTGGGAGCTGTCAACCATATTGTAGAAACGCATCCGGAAATAGAGGTATTTGTGTTATCGAAATATCTGACGGAAAGCGATTATGCGCTGGCTGAAAAGGATGAATGGGTATCGGAGCATCTGCCAGGAATTGATAAAGCACACCGTATCTTTGTTCCATATGAAATGGATAAAAGAGATATGATACCGGAGCAGCTCAAGGAGACGGATTATCTGCTGGATGATTACACAAAGAATTTTGACAACTGGCAGCCACCGGCACGGGGCATCAAGCTGTTAAATGGTATTAATCATACAAAGGGTACCTGGCAGCATGACCGGTTGTCCCTTTTGAGGAAGCCGGAAGACCTGGCAGAGAGCCTGGTAAAGATTATTGAAAAAGGCGAGCATATACAGGATACACCGCCGCAGAATATAGAAAACTGCGAGCAGGACCAGTTAAATAAATATGCAAAAGTAATTGATGAAATGATGGCAGAGGCAGAACCGGAAGAACCGGAGCTTGAATTATAGTGGCAGCTGAGACAGAGCAGGCTGCTTTTTTGTTGCCAAGTATATGAGGAAAAGGTTCAGTGGACCTTTTCTGAGTGGAAAGGAGGAAGATTATGGCAGAACGTCGTACAAAAAGATTTTCGGATGAGCAGATTGACCGTGCAAAAAGAGTGGATGTTGTAGAGTATGCCAGAAGCGTTGGTTTGGAAATAGAAAAAAGCGGCAACTGGTATAAAGCGAAAGGCCAGGGTGGTCTATACTTTAATAAAAGAGGAAATACATGGCATTGGGAAACCCATGATTCTGGAGGAAGTGGTGCAATTAGCTTATGTATGGAGTTTGAAAACAAAACCTGGGTAGAAGCAGTCAGGACATTACTGGGGGAAGAAATGGAAGCCATCCGATATGCTCCGGACTGGAAGCCGGAACCGGAGCCTCCAAAGGAATTCCATTTGCCGGACAGGAATTATACATACAGGCACATGTTTGCCTACCTCACGAAGACTAGAGGTATTGACCCTGGTATATTAAAGGTACTGGTAGACAGAGGTTATATATACGAAAATACAAAGAGAAGCTGTGTGTTTGTCGGCAGGGATAAGGACGGTACGGCAAAGCATGCCTCGGTACGTTCCACGAATACGGAGGGTAAGACCTTCAAGCAGGATGTACCGGGCAGCCAGAAGGCATATTCTTTTTCAATATCCGGAAAATCCGGAGTACTTAATGTATTTGAAGCGCCGATTGATGCACTATCCTATATCAGTCTGCAGAAGCTGTATGGAAAGCAGATGAAGGATTCCTATGTTGCACTGGGCGGTGTTACTGACAAGGCACTGGAACGGTTTCTTACAGAGCGTACGGATGTTGAAAAGATAAGGGTATGCACCGATAATGACCAGGCAGGTGAAATGGCAGCATTTCGTATTAAGGAACAATACGGGGATAAATATACGGTAATCCGGCATCGGCCAGTACATAAGGATTTTAATGAAGATTTGATAGCTATCCGGGAACAGGAGCAGCTGAAAAAGCAGGAACAGCAGGTTTCGGAGCAGGACCAGGCTGTTGATGACCAACCGCTGCAAGATTTTTTTATCAAAGGGGAATGTGAGGTTTTGGTTCTATGTGATAATAAAGAGGAGATAGAAGCTTACAGAGAAGTATACAGAAGGAATTACAAGAAAATGCTTGGCTCTGAATTAGAGCCGGATGAATATTATCTGGCATACCGGAATACAGAGCAGGTAAAAGAGTTTATCAAAGAATATCCGGGAATAAAGAATATATGGATATGCACCAGCAGGACGCCGGAGGGAGTAAAAGCAGCGGAAGACATTATACAGGCTTTTAATAAAATGGAACATTACCGGGAACTGCCCAAGCTGGACAGGTATTCAGAAGACCTGGCACAGATGAATAATCTGGAGACAGTATTGAACAGAACACCATTGGAGGAAATGGCTCAGATGGAACAGGCTGCGGGAATGGAGATGTAATGCCGGGGAAATCTCACCAAGGGGTTTTTCTTCAAAAAAACCGGGAGTGCGTAGCACTCAGGGGCAAGCTTCCTGTTTGTGGATACAAGTGTGCCACACATGCATCCACAAACAGCTTGCCAGGGAGTTCCCCCTGGACCTCAATACTTGGGAGGTATCCCAAACCCTCTTATGTATCTTGTTATAAATATTAACAATAAATCTGAATTTGTCGGAGTGACGGAAAGGATATTTATGAAAAAATATATACTTACTTTTATGATATGGGTATTTTTTGCAGCCATTACAGAATTGCCGTTAGTATACCTTTGCCCGAATATTCAAGTAGTAGACATAGTGATAATTGACATATACATGATTTTATCTATCATATGTTTGGCTGGAACGAGACAAATTATGAAAATGATTAAAATATTAACAAAAGAACTTTGAAAATTCACAGAGTGTATATATGGCTAGTTAAACTGAGATTCAATAAATAAGGATTTAGTGAGGTAGATAAATGATAAAACGTATGAATAAAAAGCAATGGTACGATACGTTGGATAAGTATTCTAAGTTGGCAACTCAACGTAAAAATGTGATAGAGGAATATGGCATCCAATATTGGGATAAGGAAAAAGAATTAACGCAGATACAAGATAATCTGCTACAACAAAGAAATATATTTAAAAATGAATTTGATACACTATACAAGTATTATTTATTTTTTATAGATAGCTATCCGTTTCTATCGGAACATGAAACACAAATTGACGCCATATTTGTTTTGATAGAGAACTTAGAGCCAATACCGAAAGAAGTATATCAAAACTCGTTTGTAAAAGCAAAGATTGTATTGGATACGGATATGATTTATGCGCTATTTTTTGGCATAGCACTCCTCTATCTTATACTCGATTGGCTTGATTTAGTAAGGTAGATAAATGATAAAACGAATGAATAAAAAACAATTTGGATTATTTGGATAATTTACAGCTGTCTCTTATACACATCTCCGAGCCCACGAGACTCGACGTCATCTC
>UQXF01000098.1 GCA_900544905.1 uncultured Clostridium sp. | reverse complement strand
GGGCTCGGAGATGTGTATAAGAGACAGGGTTTTGTCCAGCGGGGTACAGGTTGGAGACCGGAAAAGCAGGGTGTCGGAAAGAATAGCCGCACACAGGATGCCTGCGATTTCCTTGCTGATTGGCTGGTTATTTTCCTGGTACATCTGGTATATGATGGTTGCGGTACAGCCTACGGGCTGGTTCCTGAAATAGACAGGGGAAATGGTTTGGAGAGAGCCGAGGCGGTGGTGGTCGATAATCTCACAGATTTCCGCATCCTCAATTCCGTCAACAGCCTGGGATTTTTCGTTGTGGTCCACTAATATTACTTTTTTCTTGCGGAGGGCGAGCAAGTTACGGCGGGATACCATACCGTAGTAATGTCCCCAGTCATCCACAATCGGAAAATCGCGGTGGCGTTTTTTCGACATGATTTCCTTGATGGCTTCCACCGTTTCATCCAGCTGGAAGGTAATCAGGTTATCCTTTCTCATGAAATATTTGACAGGGATACTCTGGTTGATGAGGCGTGCAACGGTATAGGTATCCAATTTGGTAGTGATAACACTGCATTCCCGTTCCTCTGCCAGCTGCAGCACCAGTGGATTTACAGGGGCGTCCAGACAGAGAATCAGACAGCCTACCCCCATTTCAATACCACAGATTTGTGTATCTACGCGGTCACCAACTATCATAATGTCATCTTTTGAAATCATATTTTCAATTAAATGTGGGTTGGCAGCCCCGATAATTACCTTGCCGTTTATAATGTGATTGTGTGGATTCCCCGATACCAGGGTGCCCTCCAATACCTCTACCAGATTGGCATAGGGAGTTTTTGCCTTGGAAATGACGTCGCTTTCAAAATCATCCATATAGGATTTGGCAATATCATTAATGGTGATAATCCCCTCTAAAATGTTATTGCGCTCCACAATGGGAAGGGTAACAACATCTAATTCCCGCATCATCTTCCAGGCGGATTTTATTGAAATATTATCCTTTACGCCCGGTGTTTTGCGGTATTCAATATCCATAACCTGGGTATTGACATCTTCAATTAAATCAGGGGTATCTATGTTAAAATAGTTCAGAACAAAGGCTGTTTCGTTGTTAATACGTCCGGCGCGCTTTGGTACATAGCAGCCGGGCTGCAGCAGGTTTTTGAGGTTTGCGTATGCAACTGCCGAACAAATAGAGTCGGTATCGGGATTTTTGTGGCCGATTACGATAATTGGTGTCTGTTCCATTTGAATTCCTTCCCTTCTAATCTATATTTTGTGAAATCGTTCTCTTAATTTATATATATATGTATCATATTAGCTAATGGTAAAAAAAGCAAGTTTTTTGTGGATAAAATCATACGAAATTCCCGTTTATTATAACGAATTATAAAAGACTGCACATATTTGCATTGCAGTATGTGCAGTCCTTTATATGTTGCCAGGCATATGAGAAAATGGTCCGGTGGACCATTTTCGAGTGGAATGCTTTCCAGTCTTTTTATTTTGTGGTATTTGTATTATTTGTGCCCTTTGTATTTTTGGTGTTATTATTGGTCTGGTTAGCAGAGTCGTTGTTGTTGGCTTTTGTGTTATTGGTATTTCCAGGATATTCGCTTACTTCGCCATTTTCACCCTTTTTGTAAATCATACCGGAGGTGGCGTCTACAAAAAATTCACCAAACATTTCGCCCTCGGTATTCTTGCTGGTATCGTATAGGTAGAAGTGATAACCCTTAGAGCCCTCCTGATAATCATTCAGATTCTGGTCCTCATCCCGCAGCTCAAATTTTGCATCGGAATGATAAGAGCCCATTGTATCAAGGAAATAGTCGTGGGCATCGGTGTAGTTTTCAAAGCCGCCGTTTCCCACAAGGTCGTCAACTGCATCTCCGACACCATTTGCCACATCTTCCGCTGCATTGCCGACATCATCTGCCGCATCGCTTACTACATTGTCGTTTTTGTTGTTACCGCTGGTTGAAGCGTTATCGTTATTTCCACATCCGGTCATTGCCAGACAGAACACACAGGCAGCGGTAACAAGAAGATACTTTTTCAATTTTTTCATAATAATCTCCTTTTGCTATTGTATTTTTTACAGAGGTAGTATGTGTGCTTTATTCTCTATTTATACAAAAAATAGTAATTTATAAATGCTTTTTTCTGTAAAAATTTTTATTTTGAAAATTGTTTGCCGGTATGGTCTAAATAATAGTCTTGCGTATAAATAAGAGAGGATACCCTGACAAAGGAATATCCCTGTTCCTCCAGTTTGGTTAACATAACATCAAGAGCGTCTTTTGTATAGGTGGCACCATTATGGAGCAAAATGATACTTCCATTTTCTAAATTTTTATGCTCGCATACTGTATAAATGATAGAATCAATGCCATAATCCTTCCAGTCCAGGCTGTCTACCGACTGGTTGATGGACATGTACCCCAGGGAATGTGCCACCTCTACAACCGTATCGTCCCAGTCACTGTATGGCGCACGGAACAGGGTCATATCCTTTCCGATGAGATTGTACACGGTGTTATGGCAGCCCTGGATTTCCGCAGCCATTTCTTCCTTGGAGAGCTGGGGCATATGCTTGTGGGAGTTACCGTGATTGGCTATTTCATGACCTGCCTGGTCAATGGAAAGGATAGCTTCCGGATATTTTTCCGCCCATTCTCCTGTTACAAAAAAGGTAGCAGGCGCATTGTGCTTTTTTAAAATCGAAAGAATTTGCTCCAGGTCCTCTGTTCCCCAGGCGCTGTCGAAGGTCAGTGCAACCACGGGTTTATCGGTATTTACACAGTATATGGGCAGCTCGTTGGAGTAAAAGGAGGAGGCAGTAATCGCATTTTGGGCAGTGGCGCTGTGTACTCCGTATAGAAAGACTGCAATGAGCAGGGTGAGGGTGATGTATTTCATATAGTTGAATTTGACAGATGTTACCATGACATACCTGTAGGAAATATGTTTTTTAAATGTATGTGGAAAGATATTTATTTAGAACCAGCCGGGACAATGAAAAACAGAACTGCCAGAGATAGAAAATGAATGTGAAAGCAGTCATTTTTTGTATCCTTTGCAGTCCTGTTTAAGAATAAGCAATAATAAAATCTTTTATGGAGATTTACTATTTGATAAGAGTAATACCGCCAATCAATGGAACCGGCTTCTCTTCCTGGTTAATGGCAGCGATTAAGCCCATAATCCAGCAAACAAAGATGAAGATAGCCCAAATCTGACCGATACATGGAATGACGCTGAGTAATCCGAATAACCAGATAACGAGAGCCTGGTTTAAGTGGAATCTGGCACCTTCCTTGTCACCGGCACAAAGGGCGATGATTAAACCAATCAGTGTGATATAGGCTACAATACTTGTTGTCTTTGCATCCATCTTGTCTCCTCCTCATTGTAAAGAATTATTTTATTTCCTGTCAAAAGGAAATTATAATGAAAACAGTATAACCGATATATCCCAAAAAAGCAATACCATATGGATTAATTGTTAGTGAAAAAAAGTGATATATATATTATAATAAAACAAAGACTGACAGAGGGTGGTTTCAATGAAGAAAATCTGGAATGCATTGCGCTATGGTGATGCAGAGACTAAAAAGTGTATAGGCAGTGTGATTTTATTTGCTTTGGCAGCTGTGGGACTGGTGATAGCGGCTTGTATTTCAGGGCGCTTTTACCTGTTTATGTTTGGCTTGCTGGCAGGTGCAGCGGCAATCCTGATTTCCCAGACCTTTACGCTGGTGGATGACGATTTTGTGGCAGAGGTAAACCGTGAGGGGGAAAAAAGTACTGTAAAGACCGTGTCGGTTGAGAAAAATCCGGCTGTGTACGGCAAAGAGAGCGCACCAAAGGGCACAGTAAAATCAAAGGAGAGTCCGGATAAGGAGGATGATGCAGCACAGTTTGAGCATTATAATGCCCAGGTGCTTAAGAAGATAAAGAAAAAATACCGGCTTCGGAAGGACCACCGCCCGATTATTATAGATAGTTCAAAATCTTACCGGATTAAAGAATGTCCGGCATTTATCTGGCGTATACACAATAAGGTATACCTGCTTCTGCTGGAAAAGGAGCCAAGAAGAATCAGTATTTCCAGGGATTTGATACGGAATATGGGTTATATTCCGGGGGTAAAAGCAGAACAGGGGAAGGAGTACATAGCATTTCAAAAGGATAATCTTGTAACGGGAGTTTTCAGGGAATATCTGCCGGATTACTATGATTCCAGGGAAAAAAATGATAAGTCAAAGTATAAGCATCTGTACACGATTTATCCGGATATCTGCATTTCAAACCGTTCTGCCGCTGATGTGATGGATTTGCTGTGCCTGAATTTCATGCCTAAGGATAAGATTACAGGGTCTGAAAAGCTGAATGGATATTTTAAAAGAATATATGCTGCCAATATTTTGTTTAAAGACAAGGTGTACGGCATTACGGAATATAAGGAGGCAGTGGAGAAGGTACTGGGGGAAATGTGCCATGCAGAAATGCCGGAAAGGGAATTTAAGGTTACTCTGGAAAATTTAGTAAAGGGAAGGCTGATTTCCCAGCAGTATGCAGATTACTATACGGAACTAAGAATCAAACTGGGGACAAAAACGGAAAAGACTGTTTAAGACGTTATTGCCAATTGCCCATAGATAATAGCATTTCCAGATGTTCCTCGAAGCACACTCCGTCATTAATTGGAATCTCCAGCTTGGAAGAAGTGGTGAGACAGGTGCGGATAAATCGGGAAGCTGTCTTTACAGATTCTCTCAGAGGAATGTTATGTAAACTTCCCCCTGCTAAAATGGAGGCAAATACATCTCCTGTTCCCGGCCGGAGCGGGAGAATTTTTGTCTCGTACAATATTTCAAAATTGCCATTTTCATAGATGGCGTTGCCAATCTGGTTTTCTTTTTCAATCCCTGTTACAACAATCTGCTTTGCACCATTTTGGGCAAGCTTTTCACACATATCAAAAATTTTTTCTTCGGTTATGGCTTCATGATAGGGCTGGTCAGTGAGAATACACAGCTCTGTTACATTGGGGGTAGTGAGGGTGGAGTGTGCCACCAGCTGTTTCATGGACTGGCACATGTCATCCGTGTAGGAATCGTAGATGACTCCATGGTCTCCCATAACCGGGTCTACAATCCGGTTTTCAAAGGAAAACTCCTGAAACATTTCCGTAATAATGGCAAGCTGTCTGGCAGAGCCAAGGAATCCGGTATAAATTCCATCAAAGGAAAATGCAAGCTTTTTCCATTTATTCAGATATTCCTCCATGTAGGGTGTGAAGTCCAACAGGGAATAATCCGGGTATTCTGTGTGATTGGACAAAATTGCTGTGGGAACAATGCCGCACTGTATTTTCATTGCAGAGAGAATCGGAAGTGCCACTGTAACAGAACAACGGCCAAAACCGGATATATCATTTACAATTGCAATGGAAGGCTGCTTTTTCATAAGTCCTTCTCCTTTTTCAACTGGGGTAACAGTCAATTGCAAAACTCTGTTTATATTGCACAACTATGCATTTGAAAACAGAGAGTTTTGCAATTGCCAGTGCTGGTGTAAAGTTTCGTACTTAAGATAGTATATTTATGAAAAAAATGCAAGTAAAAGAATGAAAATAAACTGGCACTGTCAAAAATGTTAAAACTGGCAGTTTTAAAAGTGCCAAACAGAGGGTATAGTACAACACAGATTAGAAGAAAAGAGGTAGAGAATAATGGAAAAAGTAGTAGAGAATCAAAAACTGAAAACAGATAACAAGGCAAAGAGCCAGGCAAAGCAAATTGCGCGGGATGCAATGTTTGTAGCCCTTACACTGGTGTTTACCGCATTTGTAAATATCCAGATTCCAAGCTTTGGCGGTGCAGGCGGTCTGATTCATTTAGGGAACATACCGTTGTTTGTGGCAGCTATGGTTTACGGAAAACGCACGGGAGCATTAGCCGGAGCGCTTGGAATGGGATTGTTTGATATTTTAAGCGGCTGGGCTGCATGGGCGCCATGTACAATTATCACCTGTGGTCTGATGGGCTTTGCAGTGGGAGCAATCTGCGAGAACCGGAAGAGCTTTGGCTCAAAGATTGCTGCTGTTCTTGTGGCGCTGGCAATAAAGCTGGCTGGATATTTCATATTTGAAGGCTTTGTAATGGGAAGCGGAGTGGCAGCTGCCTTAAAATCCGTGCCGGGAAATATTATCCAGATTACAGTGGCTGCTGTTATTGTATTTATCATTATAACACCCCTTGAGAGAGGGCTCCGTTCTGTGGAGGAATAGAGGAGCAGCGTGCTAAAGCCGGCAGCGGGCGTGGCAAAAGCATAAGAACAAAAATTAGAAAGGATGAGAGTATGTATAAGATGATGACGCCGGGACCAACCATGGTGGCAGAAAATGTCAGAATGGCAAGAAGCATGGAAACCGGCAATCCGGATTTGGACATGGATTTCTATGATTTTTATAAGGAAACCTGTGAACTGTACAGCAGCCTTTTGCATACAAAAAATGAAAGCCTGATTCTCAGCGGGGAAGGTATCTTAGGCTTGGAGGCGGCAGTGGCTTCCCTGACGGAACTGGGAGACCGGGTACTGGTTTTGGACAATGGAGTATTTGGCAAGGGCTTTGCAGACTTTGTCAGCATATACGGCGGAGAGCCGGTTTTATATACAACGGATTATAAAAGAGAAATCGAGGCAGAACCCTTAAGGAAGTTTTTGGAGAAGGACTCGGATTTTAAATATGCAACGGTAGTACATTGTGATACCCCAAGCGGTATGTTAAATGATATTTCCACCATTTGTCCGCTGTTAAAGGAGTACGGTATTTTAACGGTGGTAGATTCGGTATCCGGAATGTTTGGCAATGAAGTAAATGTGGATGCATCGAGGATTGATATTCTTTGCGGCGGCTCCCAGAAAGCGATTTCCTGCCCTATTGGACTGACTCTGGTAACCATCAGTGAGGAGGCAAAGCAGGCAATGGAAAGCCGGAAGACACAGATTGCATCCTTTTACGGAAATCTGCTGACCTTCAAAAATTATTATGAGAATAAATGGTTTCCGTACTCCATGCCAATCAGCGACATTTATGGTCTGAGACAGGCATTGGAAAATATAAAAGCCGATAAGGATATTTTAAAACGCCATGCAGAAATTGCAGCCAAGACCAGAGAAGCGTTAACCCGTGCGGGACTGCATCTGTACGCAGAGAACGGATATTCCAATACTGTGACGGTATTTACGGTGCCGGGAGGCGTCACTGCGTCGGAGATTTTAAAGACAATGCGGGAGGATTATAATATTATGCTGGCAGGCTCCTTTGACGTGATGGCTGGCGAGGTAATCCGAATTGGGCATATGGGATATAACTGTACCGGGGAAAATATGAAAGAAACACTGCATGCGCTGGATGCCACATTGAGAAAGCTGGGGGTGAAGCTTGAAGCTGCATTAGATATATGATAGGATGAAAGGCAGAGAAGAATGAAGGGGAAGTGTTATGGGCAGGCTTTCAAAAGGAATCAAGTTAATTATAGCCATTGTTGCAATTATAGGAATTATTATACGGATTTTTATTTTTATATCACTAAAAAACAGACCGGACAGTAGTGATATTTTAACCTATATGGAGCAGGCATATAAAAAAGATTTTCAAATCATAAACGAATTTACATATATTGCCCATACAGATGGAGAGGTGGAAGCACAACGCGAACTGAAATGTCCTGCAGTAGAGCTACAGGACAAGGAAAACAGTGATATTCGATTTATGGCGTATGCATATCCAATAGAGGGAGAAGAGATTTGGCTTGATTGGACTTATCGGGATAATTATGCGCAAAAGACTTTAATTTATTGCATGAAACAGCAGGAGCTTGAAATAAATAATGAGAATGAGTGTGAAGTATTAGAGTCGTCTATGGCACCTTGCCTTGTACTGGATAACACAGATGAAACAGCTCAAAAACTGCAGAATATGGTTATGCGGTTTAATGAATTGTATCAGTATGATGACCAATATGTTAGTGGATGTGAAAACTTTGAGGTGGAAGGAAGCACATTTGGTTATTCAATTGAGGCAGGAAACATCAGTGACAGGTGGCTGGATGAGACAGGTCCGTTTTGTTACGATACACCGATAGAAAAATATAAAGCGTTCTTAAATGAATTGGAGGAAAACTTAGAAGAAACAGGTGAAGTCAGTGAGAATCCATTCATTTTTCACAAAAGATTGGATGATATAACAGATGATATGTTAAATGCCTGCAATACATATCCTTCTTCAGACTCTTATCAGAATGATTCGTTGATTTTATTGAATTGGTTTGATGAGAATGTACGGTTATATGGGCTTAGTGCAGGTGGGCAGACAGCAATGCTTGTTTACATAAGGGGTGAAAAAGTACTGATTGAATCCAACTTTCGCAATTTTTATCAGGAACTGCCAAAGTTAAATGTATATGATGTGGATGGTGATGGGAAGGATGAGGTAATAATCAGTCTGCGGACTTATACAGGCTCAATACGAAGGTATGCACTATGGGTTTGTGATTACGAACAAATGTGGAATGTTTATTTGTATGATGATTATTTACAGGATATGCAGGACGCAATTCATTATTCCTATGATGAGAAAAACAGGACAATTGCTTTTTTAGATAATAGTGAAAATGTTTTATGGGAGCAGGAATTGCCTGATTGGGCAGACACATATATGGGAGTTGTAAATTTTGAAGACGATATGGGATTTGATGCTGAGACAATGCAAATGGATGTCATACCCCGGATAGAACTGGAAGATTCCTTACCATATGAACCGATATGCATAAAATTTAATCTTCGTTTTGATAATGGGAATTTTGAAATCGATGGTTATGAGATTGAGAGCAAAGACAGTAGATGATGATTTAAATGATAAGTTGAGGAATTTATAATCACTATATCAGAATAAACGAATAAGGGAAAGGTTCTGACTATGATAGGATACCTGTCTGGCTGACAGGGGCATATCACTTTGTCAGTCTTTCCCTTTGTTTTGTATATCTCTAATCGGTTATAAATTGTGTTTTCATTAATCTTCAATATCAATCGATACTTCCTGGCAAAGAATATCATCCGTTGGAAGGTAGAGTGGAAATGCCCCATCCTCCTGGTTGATAATGTCATAGGTTATGGTTCCATCCAAATCAGTAGAAGTAACAAGAATATAGGCACTGCCCTTTTTTCGGGAGTAGCTTTCCGGCATATTTGCAGATGTATAAGTATCCTCCTGCAAAACATTTCCCTTGCTATCAAACTGTGTAAATATTATTTTCTCAACAGGGGTGGCTTCCTTTACAGACACGGTAAACTTGCGATAACTGGATTCTGTTGTACTGCCGTCTGCTGTACTGGATTCGGAGCTTGAAAAGGAGGTACTGATATCTCCTCCCTGTGAGAGGAGGGTACCGCCAAGCTGGGATATCAGATAAACTTCTCCGTTTGCCGTTTCGTAAATTGGATGCATATAGAGAATCAGGTCTTCCCCTTCATCGGAATAGTATAAGGTACCGCTGACTTCGTAACTATCATTTATAATGGATGTGTTTGTGTCAGAAAAAAATTCGTTAATTGTTTTCATATATGTGTTTCCATCCTCTTCCTGTTGAATGCATAATAGTGCAAATCCATTGATGCCGGGAAAGGAAATGGTTTCGTTTTCTTTGTCTAAATTTCCATATACCCTGTTGCCATCTGTTCTTTTTTCAATTACAGATTCAAAAGAGGAAGTATAATAATGCTCTTCCCCGACAGCAGGGTCAATAAATTCTCTTGTGACATATACACCGATTAACGTATCATTTGAAGAACGCATATCTGCATCAGCTAACTGGCATCCGGTAGTGGATGAAACCAGAAGTATTCCTGTAAACAGGAGCGCTATTTGCTTTTTGGCTTTGCTGGTGCCAAAATAACCATTAAATTTCTTAAAGAATAAAGCTATTAAATGCTTCATACATCTTCCTCCTCGTCTAAATTACCGTCAAATTTTAAAATATCTCCCACATCGCAATTTAAGTGGAAACAAATTTTATTTATGGTTCCGAAACGGACGCCCTTGGCTTTTCCACTTCTTAGAATGGATAAATTGGCTTCCGTAATGCCAATTAGTGCGCATAACTCTTTGGAAGTCATATGATTTTTTTTCAGAACCTCTTCTAAATGTACCTGAATTGCCATAAAACTCCCTCCTAGATAAAACTGTCATTATCCATTTTTAATGTCCGGCTTTCGGAAATCTTTCGGGACAATAGCAAAATGATAAATACCAGTATAAGCGAATCAATCGGAATGAGAATTTGATACTGACTGCTTAATAGAAGCCGGGAAAACAGTATCTGCAGGACATTTGTAATGACAATCAGCAGACTGATGGCGATTACTACATTTTTACAGCGGATTCCTAATTTTTCTGAGAGAATTACCGCTTCTTCACTAAAGGAATCGTTCTGCAGGGTACGGATTAATTTCATGGATAAATGAATGGTCCATAACAGCAGAAGAGAAGGGATATTGTCTAATCCATATTTAACAATAAACCAGATGTAGGTTGGCGTCAGATTTGTATCCTCTGTTATAGATAACTCCTGCAGTATATCGGTATTCTGTCTGGCAAACTGCTGTATCTCTGTAATTAGAGAAAACAGACGGATTCCGAGAATATTTATCACAGTAAAAATGATAATTACAATCAGAAGAGCATGTAAGGCCTGAAGGAGATTAATAGACTCCTTTTGCTCCACATCATGCAGAATTCTCAAAGTGATATAGCAGATGAGAAGAGACCAAAGGGTGCTGCCTATGGCAATCAGATAATTGTCAGATGCCATGTTAGGAACGCTGATATAGCGGATGTATCCCGGATTAATGAAAAGAAAGATTCCGGCAAACAGACAAATACTGAGTATGACGAGAATACAATCTTCTTTTATTACCCGCTGTTTCTTTTTGCGGTAAAGCAGATAAAATACCGGGCTGCCACAGAGAATACAATACAGAAAAATAGCCAGTATATTGCCATAAACACTGGACAGGGAAAGCGTTCTGAGCCCCAGCCCGATTGGTTCAAAGGGAAAGGTAAAAATAGATTTCATGCTTAATGCACCTCCTTGATTATTATTGTTTAACAATAATTGTAAGGTGAGTATCTGTCTCTTATACACATCTGACGCTGCCGACGATCT
>UQXF01000097.1 GCA_900544905.1 uncultured Clostridium sp. | reverse complement strand
CGAGATGACGTCGAGTCTCGTGGGCTCGGAGATGTGTATAAGAGACAGATTTACAGATCAATATATTCAGGAAATTTTATTTATTTAAAACCTGATTTATAGAAAGAGGTGAGGTCTTCCGTTGAGTAACAAAATAACGGATATTCATTTTAGATTACTTGAAGAAGAAAAGGAGGTGATAGCAGAGGCTGCTAAGGTGGCAGGCAAAAGCCTGTCGGATTATGCCAGGGATATTCTTTTAGCTGCATCTGATTATGAGGTAACGGATATCACATATGCACACAAAACAAGGTTACAGCAGGCAGACACTGGCAGAAAGAAGGATATACATATCAGAATATCAGAAGAAGAGCTGGCATTTTATCTGGAGCAGGCAGAGAAAGCCGGATGCACTGTGTCAGAGTATATAAGGCGCAGTGCAAACAGAAATGAAATCTATGTGATTCCGGGGCTGAAGGAGCTGGCAAGGCAGATAGCGAAGCTTGGCGTTAATATTAACCAGCTCACCGTCCTGGCACGTATGGGAAAGATTAAGGAAGTGGATTTATATCCGGCAAATGATACGCTGAAACAGATTTTAAAGCAGCTTGTAGGTCTAAGCAGACAGAGGAAGGAGTGAGCGGAATCGGAACAATAACCTTTCACAATGGAAAGAGCAAAACAAAAGCTGGAGCCGGTTACCGGGGGTATCATACGCTGGCATCCTTAAAGAGAGTGCTGGATTATGAAACAGGGGAAGAGAAAACACAGCCGTGGCTTATAGGTACATTAAACTGCAATGCTGCTACAGCTTATGAAGAAATGGTTTTGTGCAAGCAGATGTATGGAAAAGCCAAAGAAGATGGACAGAACAGAATGCTGGTTCACTTTTCCCAGAACCTGGTTGCCGGTGAAACTACACCAGCAGTGGCGCATGAGATAGCAGAGCGGTTGGTGCAGCATGAGATGTTTGAAGGATTTCAGGTGGTTTATGCAACGCATTTAGATACAGGAAAGCTGCATACGCATTTTGTTATAAATTCCGTAAACCTGCAGGATGGCCATAAATGGCAGATGTCTGTGAAGCAGCTTCAGGAGCTGAAGGATTATTCCGATTCCATACTCCGGGAATACGGACTGCATATAACAGAGAAAAACCGTAAAAAAGAGGAAGAAGCTTATAAGTCACAGCATCAGATACGGATGGAGCAGGAAGGTACATCCTGGAAGCGTGAAACATTCCTAGCAGTAAAGACCTGCATGGAAGCAGCAGCCAGCAGGGAGGAATTTATAAAGGCGATGAACATGCTGGGTTATGAGGTAGACTGGAGTGAAAAAAGAAAATATGTTACCTTTACGGACCCGGACGGGCATAAAATCCGGAATAAGAAGCTGTATCCGCAGGCACAGTTTACCAAAGAGGCAATGGAGAAACGCTTTGCATTGAATAAGCAGTATCAGGAAATCAGACAGCAGCAGGAAGCAAATGAAGCAATGGATACGGCATATGGTATATTGAGGCTGGCAAACAGTCTCAGTAAAATGGGAAGAAGCGGCAGGTATCCGCTGCAGAAGTTAGAAAAGGATTATTCCTCTGCAGCTGCCAGAAGGGAGCTGGCAAAGGAAGCACAGAAAGGAAGGGGTATCGATTGGGAAAATGAACGATAAAAATGGATTATCAAAACTGGTAAAGGCAGTAAAGAAGGATAAAACAATCCTGGTGTTACTGCTTTTTTTAGTGTTCCTTATTGTATATGTCACATTTTATCTGACCGGGATATTGACAAATACAATTACAGTGGGCACATTTATATTTGGGGTTTCCGTTATGAAGGAAATCCTGCTTAGTAAACAAAAACTAAAAGTATTTGTATGTATGGTGGCGTTGGAATTTGCCCTGTATCTTTACATTACAATCAACAAGCCGGGGTATCAGAGCAAGCTGGTTGAAATCACACCGGATATCCATACACCGGCACCGGTGGGACAAAATCAATGCGGCAGTGCAAGGTGGCTGAAAAAGAGTGAATATAATAAGGTTTTTAAAAGCGTGCTTATCCCTAAAAAAATACTGGAAGGGGATATTAAAAAATTTACAATTCCGTCAGGCGGCTTTGTCTTGGGAAAAGAGGATACACCCAAGGGAGAAAAAATATACTATATCGACACAGATACACATGTGCTCTGTGTAGGTACGACCCGTTCCGGAAAAACCAGAGGATGTGTACTGCAGACCATAGGTTTACAGGGGCTGGCAGGGGAATCCATTATTGCGACGGACCCCAAGGGTGAGCTTGTCGATTATACGAAACCATATCTGGAGAGCTTAGGATATGAGGTGTATACGATTAATTATGATGAGCCGTTGTATTCGGATTGTTGGAATTATCTGCAGACAATCATTGATTTTGTGGATGCGGGGGATATTCCTGCCGCTATTGATGCAACATGGGATTTGACCTCCCAGCTTGTAGGAGAAGCAAAAGGCGAAAGGATATGGAATGATGGCGAGGCATCCGTGATAGCGGCGTCCATCATGTCAGTAGTCTATGATAACCGTGAAGGAGAACATAAAAGATATCAGAATCTGCCAAATGTGTATTATTTTTTAATTAATATGTGTAAGCCGGTTACCGTTGGAAAAAAGAAGATTATGCCGCTTAGCATTTATCTCAATTCTCTTTCGGATGACCATCCTTCAAAAGGTCTTTTAGGAGTAGCGGATATTGCTCCGGACAAGATGCAGGGTTCGTTCTACACGGCAGCCGTTATGACATTAAGATTATTTACAAATCCGTATATAGCAAACATGTCTTCTAAATCCAGCTTCCGGCTGGAGGATTTAGGAAAAAAGAAAATGGCAGTTTTTATTGTACTGCCAGAAGACAGACTGACCTATCATCCGCTGGCTACATTATTTATCACGCAGGCATATGCGGTCTTATCAAAAGAAGCAAAGAAAAATGGAGGAAGGCTGAAGATAAGAGTAAATGCAGATATGGATGAAGCCGGAAATTTTTCAAAGATTACAAACCTTATCCAGATGCTGACAATGGGTGGCGGCAAAGGCTTCCGTCTGAACTTTTTTGTACAGGATTTTGCACAGCTTGAGGAGAAGTATGAAAAAACGGGGCTGCGGACAATCCGAAGCAACTGTGAGACGTGGGTGTATATTAAGAGCAATGACCCGGAGACCAGGAAGGATATCAGTGACGCCCTTGGGAAGTATACAACACAGTCTTACAGCACAAGCGTAAATTCCAACAAGACTTCCAGTTCAGTGACGTCTACCGGTTCATCAAACCAGCTGATAGGAAGGGAGCTGCTGACGCCGGAAGAAGTAAAAGAGCTTAAAAGGCCTTATTCGCTGGTCATGCCGTCAGGTTCGCCTGCGATAATGAATGCACCGGATTTAAGCCAGTGGTATTTTAATACGCTGTTTGGAATGGGTGATGAGGACTATAACAAAAAACTGCGTGTAGAACGCCAGGAACAGAGGACAAGACATAATGTATCACAGAAGATTGATTTATGGGGCATATGGAATGTAATCGTCGACCAGGTGAAACGCAATCAGAAAGAAAAGGAACTGCAGGAAGAGGCCAAACGTATGCAGGAGGAATTGATGCGCCAAGAGGAAGAGGCGTTATTGGGTCTGTGACCATCAGCAAACAATTTTGAATATACAGGATATAAATTATGAGTAAAACCCTATCGTAAGACAGGGTTTGTTTTTATGTAAGGAGGATTTAAAAATGTTAAAGAAAATGAAGACTGGTGTAAAGAAACAGGTGTTAAAAAGCAGAATGTATATAGCAGGGCTGCTCGCAGCAGCATATGTTATCCTGGCCGGAAGTATGAATGTGTATGCCTCCGGGTTCAAGGGGAGCATTTACGAGACCGGAACAAAGAAGATGATGAAGGATTTATTAGCAGTCGGACAGGGTCTGATTGCAGCAATCATACTGGTGCTCTGGATAGTATGGGAGCTGCAGAAGAGGGCTTCTGATAACGAGGAAGAGAAGTTCAGCAAAAAACAGAAAGGTGCCCTTATTGGTCTGATTATTGCAGAAACAATAGGCACGCTGGTAGGTATCATTGGTGGCTACTATGGTGTTTCGATATCATAAGGAGGGCCTATGGGAGTAGATATTTTTAAGGATATACTTTCTGAATTATTTGACACTGACACTATTGTGAATGAATATGTGGGAATGTTGAATTATAAGGAAGTATTTAATTGTCAGGAGAGTCTTCAGAAACAGATAGGTATAGACATAAATCCTATATTGGAGGCAGTATTTTGGGTTGCATTTTATCTGTTAGCTTTAAAATTTGCATGGAAATGCTTTAATACATATATTCTTGGTGCCGATGGAAATGATGATGCAGAACCAGTAGTATTAATAGTCAATTTTGCTAAAGCAATAATCATATCATTATGTTTTGGTGTGTTGTTTACATATCTGCTGAATATCAGTTCTGAAGTTGCCGGGTCGATTATGAGTGCCATGCATGTTCCGAAGGTGGATATCGTGGAAGCTCTTACGCATCCAGCAGAATATGTTTTGTCCAATCTGGGTTTAAGATTGCTTCTTGGAATATATACGATACTTGCTTTTATTCTTCAAATTAAATTTGTTAAAAATGCGGTAGAATTAGTGATTTTGCGGATTGGAGTATCATTTTCGGTGGTAGGATTGCTGGATTCTGATGGAGGAGTTTTTAAACCGTATACAAAGAAATTTTTTCAAATCTGTTTTTCTGTAATCGTACAGAGTGGATGCTTTAAAATGAGTGCATATGCAGTTTCAAAAGCTTCGTTTATCTGGGCCTTTGCACTGTTGTCTATGGCACTGACGGCTCCGGCCTTTTTACAGGAATTTATCATGACAAACCAGGGAGGCGGAGGAAAGCTGCAGCAGGCATTATATTCCTACAGTATCTTACGTTCCTTTACCAGGAAAGCATAGGAGGCAGGATATGAATAAAATCAAAGAACTGATTATTGTAATCCAGATACTTTCCGGAACGGGAGCAGCTGTCAGAATTGTGTATCTGATTCTGGAAAATCTGAATGCAGATGACCTGACTGCCAGAAATAAAAAAATTAAAAATGTATTAATCGTATTGATAATGATTGAAACGGTGTTAACGGTTGCCAATATCATAAAAGGTTATTACCAATAAGAGCAGGGAGGTGAAAACGTGGCAGAAGCTGAAAAAACGGAGCGCATGGAATTATATATGCCTTCGGGTTTGAAAATGAAAAAAGAGTATTTTCCGGGGTACGGGAAGGATGAACTCATACCGACTATTATAGCAGCATTTGTTTTTCTGATTATTGATTCCATAGTTTATATGATAGGAATCCAAAATGTAACTATTTTGCTTTTTATCCCTTTGCTGGGAGTGGGTACTGTCGGGATGTTGCTGGTCAAGGGTGAGCTCAACCTGTCACCGGTAGATATCATTAAACTGGAATTCCGGTTTGTAAAAAGCCAGAAGTACTATCCGTACAGGGCAAAAAATGAATGGGAAAATATTGAGTAAATGAGATGGGCGGTCATTTAAGTGGCCGCCTTTTTGAGTAAAGAGGTGAGAATCGTGATTATTTATATTTCGAGGGAAGAAAACAGGCAGTTGTTAGACCAGATGGCAGAACGGTATGAATGGGAGCTGCTGACAGAGGCAGTGGATAAAATCAGCCTGACTGCCTTTATATCGAATAAGCTTCAGCTTATCACAAACCTACAGTACATGGTAATTGACCGCAGCTGTATCAGTGAGACAGATAAGAAGTTAAGTGAGATGACTAAGACAGTCCATGAGATGTGGGGAACAAAGGTTATTCTGCTTACAGAAGAGCTGACTGATGAGGAAGACAGACAACAGAAGGTTATTTATGGCGACCAGATAACCTTTTTATATAAATACCAGGACAACCTTGCCAGAAAGCTGGAGTACCTGCTGACGGGAGAGAGGATACCAGAGAAGGAGCTGTATGAATGTGTCTGGATAGGTGTTATGTCGGCGAACAGTGGCGCTGGAGCTACACATGTTTCTGTTGGATTGGCAAATTATATCAGACAGTATGGAGAAAGCGTATGTTATGTGGAGGCAAATGAATCTGGAGATTTAAACGCCATGGCGGCTTTTTATGGCATGGAACAGGCAGGGGAAAATCATTACCGCAAGGACGGGGTTGATTACTGGCATCAGTCTATTGATTCAGATAAAAGATTTGCAATTCTGGATTTGGGTAAATACAGTGGAACGAAGTCAGAATTGTTCAACCAATGCAAGGTTAAAATACTGGTGACAGACGGAAAACCATACAGGATGGCAGATGCGTTGACTGTCCTGCGGTATATAGATGATGAAGCTGCAAAGCTGTGGCTGAATCTCAGTTATCCGGAAGAATATGAAAAAGTAAGAGATATGTACCTGGATGCTGTAAAAAATGAAACAGGGCGTATCGAATGGCATGGGGATATGTTTCAGGGTGAAGATATCTTGTATGGGGAGGCGATGAAAGAATATATCCCTATTCATCCGGTAAGACAGTCAAGGATATCCATTCTTTTAAATCCGGTAAAGCTGAAGGGAAAGAAAAAAGAATTTTTCGGGAATACAATAACCAGCAGCAATGGGCAGAACCTGCACCTGCATGAGGAAAAGAATTTATCCGGCGGTAGTCCGGAGATGGTGGTGCATCCGGAGGAGGAAGAGAGTGCAGAGGAGCTGGAAAGCTCTTATGCATCTGTTGGCTATCCGGAGGAGCCGCAGCATCAAGAAGAAAATGCGGTAGAGCCGGAGACTGAGGAACAGGAGAGGATGGCTTTGATGCCAGAGGAAACGGATATACAGGAAGAAGAACCAGAGCCGGATTGGGAAGAAGTTGCGGAACCAGATGAGGCAGACCGGAAAGAGAAAACAGGGAAGAAAAGAAAGAAGGGAGTACCAGCCGGTATGCTGGTGCTTTTTCTGATAGTATGTGCAGGTATATTGTTCACAAAGTCTCTTGCCCCAAGCATAAAGCAGCTGGCATCTGGTTTTCTTTTCAATAACCCAGATACGGAGCTGACAACAGAGCTGGTAGATGATGACCTGAACATCAATCCGGATATAAAAATATCAGTTCTGGAGGTAGAGGGAGCAGACGGCTATGAGGTCAGTTATTCCACAGATAAGGATTTTGACAGGAAAACAACGGTGGTAGTAGAGGTAGAGACTGCTGACAAGGCGGTGGAAAGCCTGACTGCTGGAAAGACCTATTATGTCAGAGTCAGAGCCTTTAAATTTAATGAAGACGGGACAAAAGTGTATGGAGAATATACGGATGTGCAGAAGATTGAGACGTAAGGTGATGTATATATTGTTAACAATTTCTAACACAATCCAACAGTTTACAAGTTTAAAAACCAACCCTTAAACTACGTTGCTAATTTATTCGATAAATTGAATGGAATATATGGTAATATGTACCTATCATAAATCTGGCCAGAGGACCACAACCTAAAAAGAAAAGGTATGTGGTGATGTATGTACGAGAAAAATATCCTATCAAATATATTATATGAAAATAATATAACGTATAAGGAACTAAGCAGGCGGTCTGGTATTTCAGCATCGACTTTGAATTATATAGCGAATTATATAACAGACCCCAGGCAGTCTACTATGATAGCGATAGCCCGTGCATTAAATATGGAAGTTGTTGAGATATTTAACTTGGAATGGAGGGATTGATATGACAAGGGTTACCTTAGAGGACATGGAGAATTTATTTGAAAGCTTCCAGAATCGTGGGATGGTGGATGCAGAAAAGAACAGAACGCAAGGGATGTTTATCCGTCTTGGTAGAACGGCAAACAAGGAAGAGGATTTACAAATGTTAGAACAGATAAAACGGCTTATATATGTATGCCAGAGAGAAGCATTTAGAAATGGCTTTGAGGCAGCATTTAGACTCCGACATAATAAGTCCAGCTATCCCATGGGAACTGTTGTTGACATGGATTTGTACATAAAAAAATAAATTAAAAAATGAAACTAGGGCATATCAATCAGTTTGATATGCCCTTTTTATATAGAACCGGAAAGTAGAGATAAAATTTGAGGAGGGATAGAAATGATAAATGGGGAATTAATAGTTGACAACTTTGCCGGAGGAGGCGGTGCCAGCACGGGAATAGAAATAGCTACCGGCATGAGCGTAGATATTGCAATAAATCACGATATCGAAGCTATACGGATGCACAAGACTAATCACCCCAGCACAAAGCATTACTGTGAAAGTGTGTGGGATATTAACCCAGTCGAAGTATGCAAAGGAAGCCCTGTTGCTCTTGCGTGGTTTTCTCCGGACTGTAAACACTTTAGTAAAGCGAAAGGCGGAAAGCCGAAAGATAAAAAAATACGGGGGCTTGCATGGGTAGCATTAAGGTGGGCGGCACTGGTAAGACCCAGGGTGATTATGCTTGAAAATGTGGAAGAGTTTAAAACATGGGGACCTCTTAACCGGCGGCATAGACCCATCAAGACAAAGCAGGGGGTGACCTTTCAGAAGTTTTGCAAGCAACTTAGGGATTTAGGCTACCAGGTAGAATTTAACGAACTGGTAGCGGCAGATTATGGAGCACCAACAATGAGGAAAAGGTTTTTTATGATTGCGAGGTGTGATGGGAAGCCTATAGTATGGCCGGAACCGACACATGCACCGGCCGACAGCGAAAAAGTGAAAGCCGGATTGCTAAAGCCTTATGTCGGAGCATATACACAGTTGGATTTTAGCCGACCGTGTCCCTCCATATTTGACACGGCGGAAGAGATTAAAGAAAAATATGGAATCCGGGCAGTAAGACCGCTGGCACCCAAAACAATGGAACGGATTGCCAGGGGGTTAAAGAAGTTTGTTCTGGACAATGCAGAGCCCTTTATAGTCCAGGTAAATCATAGCGGTGCAAAATCGGATTACTGTAACAGTATGAATGAGCCGCTTCCTACTATTACCTCAAAGCATGGATTTGGTGTCATAGAACCTTACATGGTTCAGATTGGCCAGACGGGCTTTACGAATGACAGGAGTAAAGACATTCGAGAACCGCTTACAACGATTGTGAGTAAGAATGAACACTGTTTGATAATCCCGACCCTTATCCAGTATCACAGTGAAACCTCGGATAAAGAAGTCAGAGGACAGAGGCTGGAAGAACCTATTATGACAGTAGACAGTTCCAACCGGTATGGGCTGGTCGCATCATTTCTTAGCAAATTTTACAAATCCAGTACCGGGCAGGATGAGAGAGAGCCGCTACATACCATAACAACATCTGCAGGGCACTTTGGAGAGGTGAGGGCATTTCTGATTAAATACTATGGCGAATGTACCGGGCAGGACATCAAGAATCCACTGGACACAGTGACACCACATGACAGGTTTGGTCTGGTGACGGTAGACGGGACAGAATACCAGATAGTGGATATTGGATTAAGAATGCTGGAACCAAAGGAATTGTATGGATGTCAAGGCTTTCCGGATGATTACATCATTGACCGTGATTACTCCGGCAAGGCATATAGCCGGACAGAGCAGGTCAAACGCTGTGGAAATGCGGTGTGTCCGCCGATTCCGGCGGCAATGGTCAGGGCGAATCTTCCGGAACTATGTGTAGCCGAAAGAATGCCAAACATGAGAATTGATGATACAGAGCCGCAGTTAAGGTTTGCATAGGAGGAAAAAATGAAAGCAGTTGTAAAATATCCAGGGAGTAAATGGTCCTTGGCACCGTGGATTATAAGTATGTTTCCAAAACATAGAAGCTATTTAGAACCATTCTTTGGCTCAGGAGCCGTGTTGTTTAATAAACCGAGGTCTGGTATAGAAACCGTAAACGACCTGGATAACAATGTAGTAAATCTGTTTGAATGTATCCGGGAAAATCCAGAACGACTGGCCGCTATGGTTTATATGACGCCTTATTCCAGGGAGGTATATGAAAGAGCATACCAGGAGACATCCGGAGATAAATATGAAAAAGCATTCAAATTTTTCATAAAGCTAAATATGGGACATGGATTCCGTACGACGGGAGAAAAGGTTGGATGGAAAAATGATGTACAGGGAAGAGAACGAGCTTATGCAGCTATGGGCTGGTGCAACCTTCCAGAAAGAATTATGCAGACGGCCGAGAGACTTAGGGGCGTGCAGATAGAAAATATGCCGGCTGTGGAGCTGATAAGGAGATTTAACTATGAAAATGTGCTTATATATTGTGACCCACCATATATGCTGGAAACAAGGCATGGTAAACAGTATAAGTGCGAAATGCAGGATAAAGAGCATGAAGAACTGTTAAAAACCCTATTAGAACATGAAGGAGCGGTGATAATAAGCGGATATGATACTGAACTCTATCAGGATATGCTTAGAGGATGGACAAAGCTGGAGCATGAAGCACAGACACAGACAGGTGGAAAGAGAAAGGAAGCGATATGGTTAAATTATGAACCAGCAGGGATACAGATGAGTTTTGGAATATAAGCAGTAAATATAAATAATGGTTGACTTTTTGTGTGGCATAAAATATAATAAATGTGTGGCAAAAAGTGAGGTGAAGAAAATGAGTCCACGAACGGGAAGACCTAAGGCGGATAATCCTAAAGATATAAAATACAGTATTCGTATAGATTATGAAACTGAAAAAGCATTGCAAGATTATTGCAAGCTTCACAAAATATCAAAAGGTGAGGCAATTCGCAGAGGTATACAATTATTGTTAAAATAGAAAGTAGTAGCTGACAAGTTTGACGACCGACAGCTACCACTTCATAACACCAGAGGTTTCCCACTGATAAATCTATCATATCATTCAGGGAAACTTCTTTCAAGCAAAATTTAACCAAATATATCACAGGAGGAATTGAATATGAGTAGTCTTGATATGACAGATGTTGACAGAATTGTAGCTGAAACAGATATGATAGCGTTTATTGATGCGGCGATATGTACAGTTGGGGCATTTGGTTTTGCTACCAGTCAGGAAACGGAACAGAGCCAGGCAATGGACACAATCATGAATTGTTTAGAGGAAGCAGGTCTGGAAAGAAAGTATATACTGAAGGTAGAAACAATGCTTAACGATTTGCAGATTGCAGCAGAGAAGGATGCCTTTAAGAGAGGTTTCAACATTGCGCTCCGCATTTTGATAGAAGGATTAAATGCAGGGAAAAACGACTAAAGTTTACAGAAACATAACAAAAATAAATGGGAAAATGCCACCATTTGGCACAATTATATGTCTGTCTCTTATACACATCTGACGCTGCCGACGATCTTACGCGTGTAG
>UQXF01000096.1 GCA_900544905.1 uncultured Clostridium sp. | reverse complement strand
AGCGTCAGATGTGTATAAGAGACAGATGGAGTACCACATTCCGGTTGTAATTGATGGTGCTATTTCAGCAGTGGCGGCGTTAACTGCGGTTAAGATTGATAGCCGGGTGAAGGATTACCTACTTGCCTCCCATGTATCGGAGGAGCCGGTCGGAAGGCTGGCATTAGATGCCATGGGTCTGGAGGCTGTATTACACGGGCGTATGTGTCTGGGTGAGGGAACCGGGGCAATGGCATTGTTTCCGGTGCTGGATATGGCAATGGAGGTGTATAAGCGGATGGGCAGCTTTACCGATTATGCAATTGACCCATATGAAAGATTTACAGAGTAAGAGGATAACCGGAAGTTTTGTATTGTGCAGGGAGAAGAGCAGAATGTTATACATAGTGACAGGTGGAAGTGGAAGCGGAAAATCTGAATTTGCGGAAAATCTGGCGGTCAGCCTGTTTGGGAAAAGCTCCGGGAAGGAAGCAGTACTTTATTATCTTGCAACGATGTATTCGTGTGATGGGGAAAGCCGCAGGCGGATTGAGAGACACCGCAGACAGCGTGCGGGAAAAGGATTTACAACGATAGAATGTCCGGTACAGATGGGGCAGGTAAAAGCCGGAGAAGGGGATGTGGTATTGCTGGAGGATTTGTCCAATCTGCTGGCGAATGAGATGTACCTTGAGTCTGGCAGAATAAAAGAAAGACATGCCCTTCGTGCACAAAAACAGTTAGAGCAGGCGATTTTATCCCCATTGCTTGAATTGGGAAAACAGGCGGAGGCGGTTATTATAGTCACAAATGAAATTTTCTCAGACAGTGTGGAATGGGATGGGGAAACAAAATGCTATATGCAGCTGTTAGGACAGTTAAATCAAAGACTGGCAGGTGTGGCAGCAGGTGTGGTGGAAGTGGTTTGTGGTATCCCGCTGTGGCATAAGGGAGAGTATTTGGTTTAATAGAAGATTGTATAATCAGAAAGGAAGAAAGGATGTTAAAATCTTTGGTGGTGGCGTTTTCAACCTATTCAAAAATTCCCATGCCCCATATGGAATGGGATGAGAAGAGTATGAAATACAGTATGTGCTGGTTTCCCTTTGTGGGGGTCGTGATTGGTCTGGCAAGTACAGGATGTTTCTATGGACTTTCCCTTTTGTCTGTGGGACCTTTATTGCGGGCAGTTATTCTTGCCGTGCTTCCGGTTCTCATCAGCGGGGGCATTCACATGGATGGCTTTTTGGACACAATAGATGCCAGAAGCTCGTATCGTTCCATGGAGGAACGCTTGCAGATATTAAAGGATTCACACACCGGGGCTTTCGCCATTATTTACGGAATGATGTATATGCTGCTCTGTGTGGGATTATTTAGTGAGATAACAGGAGAACAGATTGCTTTTGTGGCAGTGGGGTATGTGTATTCCAGAATTTTGAGCGGTCTCTCTGTGGTGACCTTTAGAAGGGCAAAAAAGGATGGCATGCTGGCATCATCTGCCAGGGCGTCAGATAAAAGTGTAAAATGGATTCTGCTGGCAGAGCTTGTTCTTTGTATGGCAGGGATGCTGGCAATGGGAATTATGATTGGGAGTTTGGAGGGTACAGGCTATGCGCTGGGATGTATTGCGGCAGGTCTGGCCAGCTTTTTCTATTACCGGCATATGGCGTATAAATGGTTTGGCGGAACCACCGGCGATTTGGCAGGATATTTTTTGCAGGTATGTGAAGGAATGATTCTGGCTGCACTGGTGGTGGTAAAACACCTGGTATGAGGCGGAGTTATGCAAAATAAAAGCATAGTTTTGCAATTGCTTTAATTGAAGGAAAGGAAGACTGACATGATTTTTGTGATTGGTGGAGCATATCAGGGCAAAACAGAATATGTGAGCGCACATTTTGGAGAGGAATATAAGGTTGTAAACCAGTATCACCGGATAATAAGAAACCAGCTAAAGCAGGGTCAGTCTCCATTGGAGGAGGCGCAGAAGCTGTTGCAGGAAAGGGACAAGCTGGTTATTATCAGTGATGAGGTGGGTTATGGCTTAGTGCCGGTGGATGCCTTTGAACGGGAATACCGGGAGCTTTGCGGAAGGGTAAGCTGTTATCTGGCAGGCGAGGCGGAGCAGGTTATCCGGGTGGTCTGCGGGGTTGGCACGCGGATTAAATAGCTGACAAATTATAAGGATAATGTATAATTAAGATGGAAGGATAAGAGAGATGCAGTTATTGTTGGTTCGTCATGGCGCCACAAAGGGAAACAGGGAGAGCAGATATGTAGGCAGTACAGATGAAGAGCTGTTGGAGGAAGCGGTTGTTACCCTTCAGAAACAGAGGGACAGGAACCATGTGCTGTTGTCACAGGTTGAAATGGTGGCAGTCAGTCCCATGAAACGGTGCCGGCACACAGCGGACCTTTTGTTTCCGGGAGTGAGACAGCTTGTGGTGGAAGCTTTCCAGGAATGTAATTTTGGTGAATTTGAATACCGCAACTTTCAGGAGTTAAACGGTAATCCTGCCTATCAGCGGTTTATTGACACCTTTGGGAAAAGCGGATTTCCCGGAGGAGAAGACCGGGAGACCTTCCAGAGAAGATGTGTTGCAGGCTTTGAAAAAATAATGCCCGAATTGGAAAATATGGCTGGAGGCAGAAATAACCCCATTGCCCTGGTGGTACACGGAGGAACGATTATGGCACTGCTGGACTGGTATTCCAATCCTCATGGGGATTATTATGACTGGCAGACACATAATGGAATGGGATATCTGGCAGAGGTCGTCAGAAATTTGGAAACTGGAAACTGGGAGCTGGTAGGGATAAAGGAATGGAAATAGTGGTTGTGCTTGCTTTGTGTGTTGGCTTTGTGCTGGATGCCCTGTTTGGAGACCCGCATTTTTTGTGGCATCCGGTACAGGGAATAGGAAAACTGATAGAGTGGATGGAAAAGCTGTTATTTTCCCTTTTTCATCTAAGCAGTGAGAGGGAAAAGGATAAGGGCAGGAAAAGAGCTGCGGGAGTGATTCTTGTAGTGGTTGTGCTTCTGGCATCTACGGGGATTACCATATTGCTTTTGCTGGCAGCGGGCAAAATTCATCCATGGTTAAAATTTGGATTGGAAAGTGTTATCTGTTATCAGATGCTTGCCATGAAATCCCTGCGGATAGAAAGCATGAAGGTTTATGATGCGGTTAAAAATAAGGGCCTTGAGGAAGCCCGGCATGCAGTTGCAATGATTGTGGGACGGGATACACAGAACCTGACTGAGGAAGGGGTTATCCGGGCGGCAGTGGAAACGGTGGCAGAGAATACCTCAGATGGAGTGATTGCCCCTATGTTTTATATGTTTTTGTTAGGACCGGCTGGCGGTGTTTTTTATAAAACAGTGAACACAATGGATTCCATGATAGCTTATAAAAATGACCGGTATTGTTATTTTGGAACGGCGGCAGCAAGACTGGATGATATTCTGAATTTTATCCCGGCAAGGCTTGCGGCATTTTTGATGCTTGCAGCAGCCTTCCTTCTGGGCTTTGATGTCAAAAATGCATGGCGTGTCTACAGAAGAGACCGGCATAAGCACGCAAGCCCGAACTCTGCCCAGACAGAAGCAGTCTGTGCAGGCGCACTTAACGTACAGCTGGCGGGAGATGCCTGTTATTTTGGAAAGCCTGTCCACAAGCCGGTAATTGGGGATGCAGGCAGGGATATACAGGTACAGGATATTAAAAGAGCAAATGATATGTTGTATGTGGCTTCTTTTATGATGATGGCAATTGGAATACTGATAACTGCCTTTATCCGGGTGGTTTAGAGGAGCGGACAACAGTGTAGAGAAAGGACAGGATATGGAATTTCAGCATGGCGGCGATATTTACCGCAACAGGACAGACTATGATTTTTCATCCAACATCAACCCATTGGGGATGCCGGAGGGCTGTATGGCGGCGGTTCAAAGGGCAATTTCCCATATCGGGGAATATCCGGATTATTGCGGCGCCAGCCTGTGCAGGGCAATTGGTGAAAGGGAGGGCGTAAATCCCCGCTATGTGATTCCCGGAAATGGTGCGGCAGAATTAATCTATGGGCTTTGTTACGCTTGCAGACCCCGAAAAGCCCTTGGCATGGCACCGGCCTTTTTGGAGTATGAAAATGCGGTGTCAGCAGCGGGAGGAAAGATGCAGTTCTGGAATCTGCAGGAATGTCACGGCTTTGCACTGGCAGAAGGCTGTGAAAGGGATTTTTTAACTGCAATTAATGGGGAGACGGATATGGTGTTTCTCTGTAATCCCAATAATCCAACAGGAACCGTTATGGATAAAGCAACACTCATAAAAATTGCGGAAAGGTGCGAAAGGACAGATACTTATCTCTGTGTGGATGAATGCTTTCTTCCGTTTCTGGAAGAGGAAGAATTCTATACCATGAAGCATGAACTGGAAGCATTTCCTCATCTCCTGGTGCTCCGGGCCTTTACAAAGGTATATGGGATGCCGGGATTGCGGCTGGGATATATTCTGTGTGCAGACCCGGTATTGGGGGAGCGGCTGAGAAAATGCCTGCCGCCCTGGAATACATCGGTGATTGCCCAGGCTGCGGGGGAAGCAGCGTTAAAGGATGAGGATTTTGTGATGCAGACAAGATTACTCATAAAAGCGGAAAAAGAGTATTTAATACGGGAATTACAAAACGGACTGGCAGACAGAATATATGCGTCCAGGGCGAACTTCATTTTTTTTCACAGCAGGGAAGATTTAAAGGAGCGTTTATTGGAGAAAAAAATATTAATCCGGGACTGCAGTAATTACCGGAATCTTTCCCGGGGATATTTTCGTATTGCAGTAAGGAGCCATGCGGAAAATAGGGAGTTGATTCAAAGATGGCGCAGCATTCGGGAGCAGTGACAGGAAGGGAGAAAAAATGGCAAAATCAATTATGATACAGGGTACCATGTCCAATGCAGGGAAAAGCCTGATTGCAGCGGGACTTTGCAGGATTTTTAAGCAGGACGGTTACCGGGTGGCTCCGTTTAAATCCCAGAACATGGCATTAAATTCCTATATTACAAGGGATAATCTTGAGATGGGACGGGCGCAGGCGGTACAGGCAGAGGCGGCAGGAATTGAGCCGGATGTCAGGATGAATCCCATTTTGTTAAAGCCAACTACGGATATGGGGTCACAGGTAATTGTCAACGGAGAGGTTGTCTGTAATATGCGGGCAATGGAGTATTTTCAGAAAAAAAAGGAGTATATCCCGGTTATTCGGGAGGCTTTTCGCGGGCTTTCAAAGGAATATGACATTATTGTCATTGAAGGGGCAGGCAGTCCGGCTGAAATTAATTTAAAGCAGGATGATATTGTTAATATGGGGATGGCAGAGATGGCGGATGCCCCGGTATTGTTAGTGGGCGATATTGACAGGGGAGGCGTCTTTGCCCAGCTGGTGGGTACGGTTATGCTGTTAGAGCCGGAAGAACAGGAACGAATTAAGGGACTGGTTATAAATAAATTCCGGGGAGATGAAAAAATATTGGAACCGGGAATTGCCATGTTGGAGGAGCGCTGTGGAAAGCAGGTGCTTGGGGTTGTACCCTATGCGGAGGTGGATATTCAAGAGGAAGACTCCCTGGCGGAATGTCTGAATGACAAGCTGGTAAAGCAGGGGGTGGACATTGCAGTTATACGTCTGCCGAAAGTATCAAATTTCACGGATTTCCAGGCACTTTCCCTGGAACCAATGCTGTCGGTGCGATATGTGGAAAAGCTGTCTGAGCTGGGGAATCCGGATGTGGTAATTCTGCCGGGGACGAAAAATACAATACAGGATATGTGCTGGCTGCGGGAAAGCGGTCTGGAGGCAGCCATTGTCCGGCTTGCCGGGGGAAATGAACCGGAGGCGGATAATACCCGGGAAAATCATAAAATAATGGTGATTGGCATTTGCGGCGGTTACCAGATGCTTGGAGAAACGATTACGGATAATTGTGGAGTGGAGGGAAAGAATACGGTTCGCGGAATGGGACTGCTTTCCATGCAGACCTCTTTTGAACCGGAGAAAACCCGGACACGGGTAAAGGGACGTGTCTGCCAGCTGGCAGGCGGACTGGAAAAGCTTACAGGAAAAAAGGTCAGTGGATATGAGATTCATATGGGGAGAACAGAGCATACAGGGAATTGTCTGCTGGAGCTTTTTCAGGAACATTTTACAGGGAGTAATACAGAGGGGTCTTTACCGGATAAGCACATGGCAAAATATGACGGGTGTTATAGGGATAATGTGATGGGTACCTATATACATGGTATTTTTGATGAGGAGGAATTTCGGCAGGCATTTGTGGAGCTGCTCTGTGACAGAAAAGGAATTGCATATGAAAGAGACAGCCGGGTGAGCTTCCGGGAATACAGGGAAATGCAGTATAATAAGCTGGCAGATATCTTAAGAAAAAGCCTTAATATGCAGCGTATATATGAGATTTTAAATGGAAAAGAGTGATAACAGACAGCAGGAAAAGCAGGTGACAGAAAGGATGATGGGTTATGGAGGAACAACACAAGATACAACTGCAAAATGTGCTTCCGTCGGATATAGAAAAGAGAAGCTTTGAGATTATTACACAGGAGCTGGGTGACATTGCTCTTGATTCTAAGGAGGAGCCCATTATCAAACGGGTTATCCATACATCGGCGGATTTCGATTATGTTGACAATCTCTGCTTTTCGGAAAATGCGGTGGACCGTTTCCAGCAGGCAATCCGGAATGGTGTGAGTATTGTAACAGATACCCAGATGGCAAGGGCAGGAATCAATAAAAAGCAGTTAGCCAGGTACGGTGGAGAGGTTTACTGTTTTATGAGTGATGAGGATGTGGCAGAAGCCGCAAAAAAGCAGGGGAGTACCAGGGCGGTGGCGAGCATGGATAAGGCGGCAGCGCTCCATTGTCCTCTTATTTTTGCTATCGGCAACGCTCCCACGGCACTAATCCGTTTGTATGAGCTGATTCAGGATGGAATGCTTCAGCCGGAAGGTATTATCGGCGTTCCGGTAGGCTTTGTAAATGTGGTGGAGGCAAAAGAGCTGATTATGAAAGCGCCTGTCCCCTATATTGTAGCCAGGGGCAGGAAGGGGGGCAGCAATGTGGCGGCTGCCATCTGCAATGCCTTGCTCTATTCTATGAAATAAAAAAACGCCTTGGTGCATAGTAATGTGAAACAAATTCTGATAAAATAGAGAAAACAGATTATGAATAATAGGAGGATGAGGTATGGAACCGGTAAAGCGTTTAAAGAGAGAACTGCGGGCACAGGGGACAGTGATTAGTCTTTATAAGGATACGGTGGAGGTTAACGGTAATATTGCCGAATGGGATTATATCCATCATGACGGGGCTGCTGCGGTGGTGGCAGTAAATGAGGACGGAAAGCTTTTAATGGTACGCCAGTACCGGAATGCCTTAGACCGCTTTACGCTGGAGCTTCCGGCAGGCAAGCTGGATGACCCCAAGGAGCCGACCCTTGAGTGTGCAAAGCGGGAATTGGAGGAAGAGACCGGTTATTACACAGATGATTTTGAATATCTGTTAACGGTTAATACGACAGTGGCATTCTGTAATGAAAAGATTGATTTGTATCTTGCGAGAAACTTAAAAAAGACACAGCAGCATTTAGACCCGGATGAAGAAATTAATGTGGAGCTGTGGGATGTGGAGGATTTGAAGCAGCTTATTTACCAGGGGAAAATCACAGACGGTAAAACGGTTGCGGGCATAATGACCTACGCATCGAAGTATCTCTAAATATAAGAATGCTCCGGATATCTAAAACGGAAGGGAAAGAAGGCAGAATATGAAAATAGCGGCATACAATTACAGGGATTTTGATGAGGCACCGTATTTTGAAAAATTTGGCAGGCAGTATGGAGCAGAGATTGTTCCAATCAGAGAGACGCCCACACCTGAAAATGCAGCTCTGGCGGAGGGCTGCGAGGGAGTCAGCGTGATAACCACACCGATTACAGAGGATATTATACAAATCTGGAAAGCCGCAGGGGTAAAGCATATTTCCACCAGAACCATCGGTTATGACCATGTGGATGTAGAGGCGGCAGAGAAATACGGAATGGCAGTCAGCAATGTCACCTATTCAACAGGAAGCGTGGCAGATTATACCGTTATGCTGATTTTGATGGCATTGCGGAAAATGAAATCCATTATCAAGCGGGCAGAGGGAATGGACTATTCCCTGGTGGGAAGTATCGGAAAGGAAATAGGGGATTTAACAATAGGAATTGTGGGTACAGGGAAGATTGGAACCCATGTAATGAGGAATCTTTCCGGCTTTGGATGCAGGCTGATTGCCTACGACCTCTGCGAAAATGAGGAGGCAAAAAAGTACGGAGATTACTGCTCCCTGGAGGAACTGTTTAAGACAAGTGATGTGATTACTTTCCATACTCCGGCAACAGAGAGCAGCTTTCATATGGTGAATAAAGAATCCATTGAGACAATGAAGGATGGTGTGATTCTCATAAATACAGCTCGGGGAAGCATTATTGATACCCCGGCATTTATTGATGCTGTGGAACGGGGAAAAATCGGCGCAGCTGCTTTGGATGTAATAGAAAAGGAGCTGGGGATTTTTTACGGTGACTACAAGTATCAGGTAATCGGACACAGGGAAATGTCTATTCTGAAGGATTTGCCCAATGTGTTAATGCTGCCACATATGGCGTTTTATACAGAAAATGCCATATCAGATATGGTGGAGCATTCTATTGCACATATTGTACAGGGGGAAGGAAACGTGTAGATAAAATTCACTATCACTTCTAAAACGACACAGCGTAAAAGTGATAGTGAATTTTTCATAATCTTGCCTGTGATAAATTCAGGGAAACAGAAATTTACAGCATAAAGTACAACAGCACTATGATTCCGAGAATAATACGGTACCACCCGAATACCTTGAAGTCATGTTTCTTTATATATCCCATCAGGAACTTGATGGCAAAGATGGATACTGCAAAGGCTACTACCATTCCCACAAGCAGAACAGCTAACTCCGTACCGGTAAAAGCGAATCCGAATTTTAACAGTTTGATAAGACTGGCGCCAAACATAACAGGGATAGCGAGAAAGAAAGTAAATTCCGCTGCAATTTCCCTTGAAGCGCCAATCAGGATACCGCCAATGATGGTGGAGCCGGAGCGGGAGGTCCCGGGAATCAGGGAAAGAACCTGGAATACACCGACTAAAAAGGCATCCTTAAAGGATAAATCCTGTAAGGTATTGATTTTAGGTTTGCGTTTTTTGTTGTAATTTTCAATTATAATAAAAATTACACCGTAGACAATCAGTGCTAGCGCCACAACAGTGGCATTGTGAAAGTGTTCTTCCATCCAGTCGTCAAAGGGAATACCAATAACCATGGCGGGAATGCAGGCAAATACGATTTTAAACCATAGGACAATCTTATCCATATAACAGTAATTGTTGCAAAAAGTCTGTAAGCCTTTGGCAAATCCGGCGTCTGCCTGTTTTGCAAACCAGCTTTGCTTTGGTGCGTTTTTCTTTAAGTGAAACGGCCACAGTTTATTCCAGTACAGGACAACGACTGCCAGTATGGCGCCAAGCTGGATGACCACGTTAAACATTTCCATAAATGCGTCACTTTGATTCAGCTTTACAAATTCATCTACTAAGATTAGATGACCGGTGCTGCTGATGGGAAGCCATTCGGTGATACCCTCTACAATGCCAAGTAATAGAACCTTTAACCATTCAATAATATTCATTTTCTTTACCTCATTTTATATTATATTAGGATTATCCCATTTTTTTAATAAAAGGGCAAGAGAAAATAAGAGTTTTAGACAAAAGAAGCTTAAGCCTAATTGAAATAATCATATACCGTGGCTGAGATATCCTGTATGTTGGTGATGGCGGCGCCACAGTTGCTGCTCATAATGCACAGGATATAGTCTCCGCCGGGAGAGTAGACAATGGCGGCATCATGCTGGTATTCATCGGTTTCTCCGGTTTTGTTGGCGCATTTTGTTCCCTCCGGCAGTCCGGCGGGAATTTTGCTCACATGGGTCTGGTTTAAAAGTAAATCTAAAAATTGTTCGGAGGCTTCGGGACTGACACATTTTCCCTTATATATTTTTTCCAGCAGAAGTCCGCAGTCTGCTACGGAGGTGGAATTTCTGCCGGGAGAGGAGGGTGCTTTGTAACGGGTAGGCACAAGAATGGATGTGATGGTGGTATTTGTATACCCGTTTTTGTCAATATAATCCTGAATGACACCTCTTCCGGTCACATGGCTGTTGTCTTCGGCGCAGTTCATGACCATAAGATTAAATGCGTCATTATCGCTGATGGAAATCATTTCCTCCATCAGGCGCTCAATGGTTTCCGTTTGCTCCAGTTCCCCTTTATCCATTAAATCATATGCAGCTGCGGCGCAATACAGTTTTATGAGGCTGGCAGAGTAGCACTGCACGTTGTTGATGGTTAAATATTCGTTGTTGTCGATATCCTTTACATAAATTGACCAGGAGCCGGAGTAATTTTCTGTCATGGAAACCAGCTCTGCCTTTAAAGCGGAAAGTCCCTGTCTGCTGGTGGCAAGGCTTACAGAATTGTTTCTTTTTCCGTCTTTTCCCACATAGATGCCGTCAGGGGTCAGGGTATTGGTAAGTACATGACCGTTTTCGTCTACATATTTATCTTCAATCCATTGGCTGGTCTGCAAAATCCCCTTTTTATTAAAATAATATTCATGCCCGTCCATGGTATACCAGCCGGTAACCATTGTACCGTCCTCTTTAAAATAGTAGCTTGTATCATCTATCATGAGCCAGCCCGTAAACCGGGTCTGGTCGCTGTTGATATAATATGTATCTCCCTCTATGGTGGCAAATCCGGTTCTGGGTTCGGAAAATAACTGCATACTAAAAACCTCCGTGGTGGCGGAGGTTGGTGTGCTTCCCATATCGAAAAGATTTTGGGAGGATTCTTCGGTAACTGGTGCTTCTGTTGTTATTTCTGTTGTCGAACCGGTGGTTTCTGACTGGCTGGAAGCCTCTCCATCACTGGATGGCTCCGGAATAAATATGGACAGAAAGAAAATAAGGAGAATGCAGATTAGGGATATAATTACCACTGTTTTTGTGTTTGCCCTGCTGATATCAGGGTATCCCACCTGTTGTTCTGTAACGGATTCCTCCTGCGCCTTGCTGTCTGTCTGGGTATCGTGCTTTCCTTTCATAAGTATCCTCCATAAGTAAATCATATCTTAAGAAAAAATTAAGATTTGCATATGGATATTATATGTCTGTCTCTTATACACATCTCCGAGCCCACGAGACTCGACGTCA
>UQXF01000095.1 GCA_900544905.1 uncultured Clostridium sp. | reverse complement strand
CGAGATGACGTCGAGTCTCGTGGGCTCGGAGATGTGTATAAGAGACAGCTTTATGATATGTGTTTTAGGTTAAAGGAGACAGAAATGAAGGGACGGAAAACAGGCACTAAGAAAAAGAAGAGAATAAGCGTTATTCTTGTATTGCTGCTTTTAGTAATAATTGGAGTTGCAGGAGGCGTGGTAATAAAGACAGTTTTTTATGAAAAGGTTGGAGACGGTGTGATGTCCAATACGGAGGCAAATCGTCTGATTAGTTATCTGGGAATCAGCGATTATGAGTATACGGACCGTTTAGGCTCTTCTTTTACCGTGAAATCTGCCAGAAGGCTTTTGGAGGAGGCGGAGGTTTCCTTTGATAAGGTGGATGTGGCTCTGGAGCATGTGCCGGGCTTTATTCCGCTGACAAGAAAGCAGTTTGAGAGCCTGTATGATTCCCTGGTGCAGGAGCTTCAGTTAGACCGCTTGAGCAGTATGAATCTTTACATATACGATATTGATAATGCCAATGACAAAGAGATTGACGGAGTACTCTACGAGGTGGTAAGCACCAGTAACGGTGACTACTATATGGAAAAGGATTATGGACTGGACAGCGCATATGTTGGGAAGGTCGTAAAGCTGTATGTGTCCAATAATGAGATTATTCTCTGCCTGGGTGAGGCTTCGGAGGAGATTACCATCCAGAATGCATATGCTTCTAAAGTGACGGAGGAGGACGGAGAGCAGGTGCTTTTTGCCTATGTGGACGGCGGTGTCCGGAAATTTCCGGTTACCGGAAAAGCTGAATTAGACAGTGACATGAAGGAATGTCTGTGTGATATCAAAATCACCAATAAAGGCGTCACCGGGATAACCGACCATTCGGGAGAACTGACGGAAACGAAGGTTACTGCCTATTCAGAGGGAAATGTCACAGTGGAGGGATATGAGGAGCCGTTGTATCTTTCAAATGCATTTAATGTGTATAAAATTAACGGAACCTTTAAAGCTTCAAAATCTGCCGGAACCCTGATTGGTTATGATAAGGTTTCTCTGTATATAAAGGATAATCAGGTGGAGGCAGCCCTGATTACAGAGGATATTTATGCGAAAAATATAAGAGTACTGATTAGCAACAGTGATTATACGAATTATTATCATGATGAGGTTACAGTGACCTCAGATACCGATTTTACCGTATCCTATGGAGATGTGGTGAAGGAGTATAAGGCAAAGGACAAAATCCAGTTCCGGAACGGCAGTGAAGAGCTGGCTGACGGAAGCGCTAAAATTGCATCAAAGGAAGAAGACGGAAGGATTACGATTTCCTCAATTAAACGACAGAGCGGACAGCCGGCTTACCGAGGAACCCTTGAGCTCACAAAGGATGATAAGGGTGTGCTGGTGGTAAATGAGCTTCCGGTGGAGGAATATTTATATGGGGTAGTTCCCAGTGAAATGCCGGTATCCTATGAAACAGAAGCACTGAAGGCACAGGCAATCTGTGCCAGGGCGTATGCGTACCGCCAGATGGAAAGCGACAGCTATGCAAAGTATGGAGCGCATTTGGATGACAGCATATCCAGCCAGGTATACAACAATGTACAGGAGGATGACCGGGCAGTCTTTGCAGTGGATGATACATATGGTGTGGTTCCGTGTTATGATAATGAAGTAATCGAGGCATTTTTCTTTTCCACCTCCTGTGGCACTACAAGCAATAACAGTGCAGTATGGGGCGGCAATCCGGAGCCCTATCTGCTGGACACAATGGAAACAGAGTTAAATGATATAGCGGCCCTTGACAATGAAGACAGCTTCCGCTCCTTTATCGACGGGAATCTGGGAACCGGATTTATTGAAGAGGAGGAGCCGTTTTTCCGGTGGAGTGTTTCATTTACAAAGACGCAGCTGACGGATGCTATTAATGCACATTTATATGAGCGGATTAAGGCGATGCCGGAAAATCTCCTGGCAATGAATTCCCAGGGCGAGTATGAAAAAAAGGATATCAGCAGTATCGGTGAGGTTGAAAATATTCAGGTTACAAAAAGAGGCGCCAGCGGTATTATTGAAGAAATGGTAATTACAGGAACCGCTGAGACAATTCTTGTGAAGGGACAAAGTAATGCCAGAGCATTGCTCTGTCCGGAGCAGGTGGCAATCCGTAAGCAGGACGGCTCCACGGTGGAGGGCTGGCTTACCCTGCCAAGTGCCTATTTTTATGTGGACTGTACGGATGGATTTACAATCTGTGGCGGCGGCTTTGGGCATGGAGTGGGTTTAAGCCAGAACGGTGCCAATGATATGGCAAAGCTTGGTTATCTTGCCAGTGATATTATTGCACATTACTATACTGCAGTAGAGCTAAAGGATATGTATGAGTTGTTGGGAAAATAGATAGTCTGACTGGAAGAGCAGGACAGGTGGAATGGTTAAGATGAAGAATCAGGAAAACAGTAAGTTTGAAAAAATAAAATTATTCGTCAATTTTGTTTATAAATTTGGCGTAAAAATCAGTGATAATTATACGGCAGCATGTGCAGCCCAGGCGGCATTCTTTATTTTGCTGTCTGTGGTACCTATTATTTCTCTGATATTAGCGGTTACCACCTATCTGCCATTTACCCAGCAGGATGTACTGGATGTTATGATGAGGGTTATACCCAATGATTTTACACCTTATGTAAAGGATATTATTGAGGATTTGTATAGCAGAGCCGGAAAAACAGTTATCTCTGTGTCAGCAGTTGCGATTCTCTGGTCGGCATCAAAGGGGATTGCGGCATTAATGGATGGATTTAACAGCATGTACCAGATTCGTCAGGAGAATAATTTTATAAAATCAAGGCTGATTGCCATTGTCTATACAATTCTGCTGATTGTTATGTTTGTGATTGTCATGTCTGCCTATGTGACAGTCAGCCATTATTATAAATTATACATCCATGATGCTTTTGAGATTGAGTCGGCTATCAAGAATGTTCTTTTGTTTATACGGTATATCATGGGATGGCTGCTGTTCTACTGTTTTATTTTAATGATGTTTGTGATACTTCCCGGAGGTTTTGGACTTCCGATGGGAAAAGAGGAAAAGATGAATTTTGGGAAGCGGGTTAAGTCACAGATGCCGGGAGCGGCTTTTTCTTCAGTGGCATGGCTGGTTATTTCCAGAGGAGTGACGCTATACATTGAATATTTCCCAAATCTTTCGGTTATGTATGGTTCCCTTGCAGGAATTGTAATTGCCATGCTATGGCTCTATTTCTGCATGTATTCTCTGTTTATCGGGGCAGTGATTAATTATTTATTGTCAAAAGGATACTTGACACAGGTAAAAAAAATGTTACAATAGACATGGTTGTGTTTCATATTTTCATTTAAGACAGCTTATAATCAGAATGGCTGTACTTAATGGTGGAGAGGCACATAGTTAATGAATTGTATAATTGTGCGATGATGGTGCAAAAGAATATTATGTTCTACCAGAGAGGGGAAATCGTCGGCTGGAAGTTTCCTTTAGTTCACGTAATATTTTAATTTCACACCGGAGTTTTGAAATTGAAATTTTGTAAAATGTGATGCATTTCTTTAAAAGATGGGAAAGTACATTTCAGATGCAGAATGGTAGGTTTTGACGGGTCATGAACGTTAACACATGACGAGAGCTAAGATATGGAGCAATAGCTTAGGTGTATTACAATATATCTTGGAATCAGGGTGGTACCGCGAGTAAGTTCGTCCCTTTTTGGGACGAACTTTTTTTGCGTGTAAGCATTGAGCCATGCGTTAGGGAATAACCATACAGCTATTGGGAGCTTGCTCACAAATAGCTGTATGGTTATTCCCTAACATGTGGCGAAAGCCACGACCAAAAGTAAATAATTAAAAAGGAGATATATCATGAAAGAAAAATTAGAGGCAATTAAAGCAGAAGCACTTGCGAAAATCGACAGTGCAAAAGACCTTGACAGCCTTAACGACATTAAGGTTGCAGTTCTTGGTAAAAAAGGTGAACTGACTGCTGTCTTAAAGGGAATGAAGGATGTTCCCCCGGAGGAGAGACCGATGGTAGGACAGATGGTAAATGAAGCCAGAACTGCCATTGAAGAGAAGCTGGAGGAAGAAAAGACAAAGATAGCAAGACTTCTCCGCACAGAGAAAATGAAACGGGAAACCATTGATGTTACCCTGCCAGGCAAGAAAAATATGCGTGGACACAGACATCCAAACCAGATAGCATTAGAGGATTTGGAGCGTGTATTCATCGGCATGGGCTATGAAGTGGTAGACGGACCGGAGGTAGAGTATGACCGCTATAATTTTGAACTGTTAAATATTCCTGCAAACCACCCGGCAAAGGACGAGCAGGATACCTTCTATATCACAAAGGATATTTTACTCAGAACCCAGACCTCACCGGTACAGGCGAGAGTTATGGAGCAGGGAAAGCTTCCAATCCGTATGATTTCACCGGGAAGAGTGTTCCGGGCAGACGAGGTGGATGCAACCCATTCGCCGTCCTTCCACCAGTTAGAGGGATTGGTTATTGACAAGGGTATTACGATGGCAGACCTGAAGGGAACATTGGCACAGTTTGCAAGAGAGTTCTTTGGAGAGAAGACGCAGGTAAAATTCCGTCCGCATCATTTCCCATTTACGGAGCCTTCCGCAGAGGTTGACATAACATGCTTTAAATGCGGTGGAAAGGGATGCCGTATGTGTAAGGGAAGCGGCTGGATTGAGATTCTTGGCTGCGGTATGGTTCATCCAAATGTACTGGATATGTGTGGTATTGATTCCAAGGAGTACCAGGGCTTTGCATTTGGTATCGGATTAGAGCGTGTAACCCTGCTTAAGTATGAAATTGACGATATGAGACTTCTTTACGAGAATGATGTAAGATTCTTAAATCAGTTTTAAGGGAGAAGAGGAATGAAAATTCATTTTCACACGAATGAACCTTGGAAAATATTAGAATATTGTGCATCGCTTGGAGAGATTTATGACATTGTAGTAGAAGACATGGACAGACAGGCGAGGGGATTGCAGGGATAAGTTGAAGATTAAAAATATGGTAACTATTTAGGAGCAGGGATTTCCGAGATTGACTTTGAATCGTTACTAATATGAATATAGAAAGGAAAACGGTATTATGAATACACCAATATCATGGTTAAAAGCGTATGTTCCGGATTTAGACGTGGACGTACAGGAATTTGTAGACAAAATGACATTGTCAGGTTCTCATGTAGAGGGCTATGAAAAAAAGGATAAGAATTTAGAGAATATCGTAGTAGGTAAAATCGAAAGCATTGAGAGACACCCGGATGCGGATAAGCTGGTAGTCTGTCAGGTAGACATTGGTACAGAGAAGATTCAGATTGTGACCGGTGCAAAGAATGTAAAAGAGGGAGACATGATTCCGGTTGTATTAGACGGCGGTAAGGTGGCAGCCGCACATGGTGATGATACGGAATACCCGGATGGTATTAAGATTAAAAAGGGTAAGCTCCGCGGCGTAGAGAGCAACGGTATGATGTGTGGTATCGAAGAGCTGGGCTCCTCCAGAGATTTCTATCCGGAGGCACCGGAGGATGGCGTGTATGTATTCCTGCCGGAATCCGGGGTTAAGCCGGGAGATGATGCAGTAAAGGCATTGGGACTGGATGATACGGTGGTGGAATATGAGATTACCTCCAACCGTGTAGACTGCTTTTCCATGATTGGTATGGCAAGAGAGGCAGCGGCAACCTTTAATAAGCCGTTTTATCCACCGGTGGTAACGGTGAAAGCCAATGATAAGGATGTAAATGATTTTATCAAGGTTATAGTAGAAGATAATGATTTATGTACCCGCTATTGTGCGAGAGTGGTAGAAAATATTAAAATCGGACCTTCTCCGAAATGGATGCAGGACAGATTAAAGGCAATGGGAATCCGTTCCATCAATAATTTAGTGGATATCACAAACTATATTATGGAGGAGTACGGACAACCGATGCATGCCTATGATTTGGACACCATTGCAAAGCATGAGATTATCGTAAAGCGTGCGGCAGACGGTGACACCTTTACCACATTGGATGGACAGGAGCGTAAGCTGGACTCCGAAGTACTTATGATTTGTGACGGAGAAAAAGAGGTTGGTATTGCCGGAATCATGGGTGGTGAAAATTCCATGATTACAGAGGATGTAAAGACGGTATTATTTGAGGCAGCCTGCTTTGACGGCACCAATATCCGCCTGGCATCCAAGAGAATCGGTTTACAGACAGATGCCTCCTTTAAATTCACAAAGGGACTTGACCCGAATACCGCATTAGAGGCGATTAACAGAGCCTGCCAGCTGGTAGAGGAAATGGGCTGCGGTGAGGTTGTAGGCGGAGTTGTGGATGTATACCCAAGCCCGGTAAAGGAAAAGGTTCTGCCATTTGAGCCGGAGCGATACAATGCGCTATTGGGAACTGATATTTCCAAAGAGGATATGCTGGATTACTTTAAGAGACTGGATTTGGTATACAATGAAGCAGATAATACACTGACGATTCCTACCTTCCGTCAGGATTTGGGCTGTATGGCAGATTTGGCAGAGGAAGTAGCAAG
This sequence comes from uncultured Clostridium sp., assembly GCA_900544905.1. Classification (GTDB taxonomy): domain Bacteria; phylum Bacillota; class Clostridia; order Lachnospirales; family Lachnospiraceae; genus CAG-590. The sequence continues at coordinate 4,890 of UQXF01000095.1, read as the reverse complement.
ATTTTATGGCTATGACAATATTCCGGTTTCCCTGCCAAAGGGCGAGGCAACGGTTGGTAAAAAGCCATTTAACCAGAGGGTGGATGATGTGGCAAGAGAAATCTGTGAGCGGAACGGTTTTTCAGGCGGTATGACCTATTCCTTTGAAAGCCCGAAGGTATTCGATAAATTGTTGTTACCGGAGGATGCAAAGGAGCGTCAGGCAATTGTGATTTCCAATCCGTTAGGAGAGGATTTCTCCATCATGAGAACCGTATCCCTAAATGGTATGCTGACCTCTCTTGCAACGAATTATAACAGAAGAAATAAGACCGCAAGGCTTTATGAGCTTGGCAATATCTACCTTCCAAAGGCGTTACCGCTTACCGAGCTTCCGGAGGAGAAAATGCGTCTGACCCTTGGCATGTATGGAGAGGGTGATTTCTTCACCATGAAGGGTGTAGTGGAGGAAATCTTTGAAAAGCTTGGAATTGCAGGAATTGAGTGCGAGCCGACAGAGAAAATCCCATATCTGCATCCGGGACGCCAGGCATATCTTAAGAAAGGCAAGCTGGATATCGGAATCATCGGTCAGATTCATCCGGAAGTGGGAGATAATTATAACTTAAAGACCGAGGCATATGTGGCGGTTCTTAATATGGATGTGCTTACAATGCTGGCAAGCTTTGACCGCAAGTATGAGGGAATTGCCAAATTCCCTGCAAGTACCAGAGATTTATCCATGGTGATGGATAAGAGAATTTTTGTCGGACAGATTGAACATGTCATTAGGAAAAATGCGGGCAAGATTTTAGAGAGCTGTGAGCTGTTCGATGTATATGAGGGAGAACAGGTAGGAGAAGGCAAAAAATCAGTTGCATTTTCATTGACGTTCCGTGCAAAGGACCGGAATCTGGAATCTGCCGAGGTGGACAAGGCAGTGGAAAAGGTGCTTGATGCATTAAGACAGATGGGAATAGAGCTTAGAGCATAAAAAATTTTCTGATAGATAAGATTTTGGTAATAAATCTTATCTGGTATACAGTTTATATGAAAAAAAGAGATAACGTCATCAGGGAAAGATTTCTCCGATGGCGTTTCTTTCATTTTCCATAGTGTACAGAAAAACTCCCAGCGGCAGTTTTTTACGTTTGTGCGGAATACCTTTGTATTTTAAAAAATCTGTGGTACAATTAATGCGGTGTAAAGGATTTGCACTATATAAAGCTTTTGTAAGCATTACAATTTATTACAGGTAATTGAGAAAAGTATATCTATCTGTTTGGATTTTCCAATTGCCTGAATCCAGACAGAAAATGTGAGGAATTATAATGAAGAAAGGCAAATTATATATGTTAACAAATATAATTTTGATAATCGGGATTTTGTGTTTGCTTTATTTTGTGATGTATGCTGTTTTTGTAGATTTGACCAATATATTTACCTATTTTTGGCTGGCTGCGGGTGTTGGTTTGATTGTGTTAAGACAGGTCATTATATACATTAAGATGAATCAGATTAGGATTCCTGCAGCAGTGAAATGGATAGCAGGGATTTGTTTTTTGCTTGTTTTTCTGGTGCTGGCAGTAACAGAAGGTGTTATTATCGGTTATGGAGCTGCAAAACCGTCGAAGGGGGCAGACTATGTATTGGTATTGGGAGCCCAGGTAAAGGGGAGGAATCCCACCTATGCCCTGACAAAGCGTTTGGATGTGGCTTACGAGTATTTAGCAGATAATCCGGATACCCTGGTTATTCTGTCCGGTGGAAAAGGCCCCGGTGAGGATGTTACGGAAGCCTATGCGATGAAGGAATATTTAAAGAAAAAGGGGATAGAAGAAAACCGGATGCTGTTGGAGGAACAATCTGCCAACACATATGAAAATATAAAGTATAGTAAAGAGCTTATGGGCAGCCCGGAGGATTCCGTTGTACTGGTTACGAATCATTTTCATGTGTACCGTGGTGTAGGTGTGGCAAAGAAGCAGGGGCTTACGAATGTAGAGGGCTTAGGTGCGCCCTCAAAATGGTATACCGTGCCAAACCTGTATTTGAGAGAGGCCTTTGCAGTGATAAAATATATTTTATGTGGACAGATATAACATACAGTTTATAATAATAAGGAATACAGAGGAATAGAGGATATGACGATGAAATTAACAGATTTTTATTATGATTTACCGGAAGAGCTGATTGCACAGGACCCGTTGGAGAAAAGAAGTGATTCCCGCTTGATGGTGGTGGGAAGAGAGGATGGAAGCATTACCCACAGGCATTTTTATGACATACTAGATTATGTAAACCGGGGTGACTGCCTTGTAATTAATGATACGAAGGTAATTCCCGCAAGACTGATGGGGGTAAAGGAGGATACCGGGGCATCCATCGAAGTGCTTTTATTGAAACGCAGGGAAGAAAAAGTATGGGAAACTCTGGTAAAGCCTGGGAAGAAAGCAAGAGTTGGTGCCAGAATCAGCTTCGGGGATGGATTGTTAACAGGAGAGGTCATTGATATTGTGGAGGAAGGAAACCGTTTAATCCGGTTTGAATATGAGGGTATCTGGGAGGAGCTATTGGATAAGCTTGGACAAATGCCGCTTCCTCCGTATATTACCCATCAGTTAAAGGACCGTAACCGCTATCAGACGGTATATGCAAAGCATGAGGGCTCGGCAGCGGCACCTACAGCGGGACTGCATTTTACCAATGAATTACTGGAACAGTTAAAGGAAAAAGGGGTGGAGATTGCCCATGTGACACTGCATGTGGGACTTGGCACCTTCCGTCCGGTTAAGGTGGATAATATATTGGAGCATCATATGCATTCGGAGTTTTATGTTGTGGAGGAGGAAGAAGCGGCAAAGATTAATGCTGCAAAGGCGAGAGGAAACCAGATTATCTCCGTTGGGACAACCAGTACCAGAACGCTGGAATCTGTGGCAGATGAAAACGGAATCGTAAGGGCTGGAAGCGGCTGGACGGATATTTTCATTTATCCGGGATATCAGTTTAAGGTGGTGGATTCGCTGATTACGAATTTCCACCTGCCGGAGTCTACACTGCTTATGCTGGTATCTGCATTTTCATCGAGAGAGCAGATGTTACATGCCTATGAGGTAGCAGTACAGGAGAAGTACCGGTTCTTCTCTTTTGGGGATGCAATGTTGATTCGGAAACGGGGATAACATATGGAAAGGAAAACAAAACGTGAGATAATTATTTTGTCATTTTTCTGTTCTATGGCATTTTTAACTTTAGTGTGTTTAGGAATAAATTTTGCAATATTTTATGAACCGAAGGGAAAAATCGAAAATGCAGAGCTTGAGATAGGAGATTCTGAACGGTTTGAGAAAGAGGAAATAGAAGCTGCGATGCAGTGTGTATTAGATAAATTTCCGGATTTTATAGACTGTGACTTACACCTGCTTTACTATGATGAAAAAGAGTCGGATGAAAAGATTGCATTGGAGAAGCGTCGCTGGGCAAACATCCCCGAAAATTGCAAATTAGTTCTGGGGTGTACATTTGTGGCAGGAAAGTATAGTGGAGCGGATGGATTTGACCCTGGTATATCGTACTCTGCATGGTTTTGGTATATGGAACGGGATGATGAAAAATCACCATGGCGGATTGCAGACTACGGTCAGGGATAAAGAAAAAAACAGCAGAAAGTATAATAAAATCAAGGCATGCAACCATCAGTTGACAAATTTCAAGGTAGACTTGGTGGAAGAAAAAGGGGGTGCAACTGTAAGATGGACAAAAAAATAAAGGAGAGAATGAATATGAAATTAGCAGAAAAAATATTCAACGAAAGAAAACGGTTAGGTTTGTCCCAGGAGCAGTTTGCAGAGAAAATGGAGGTGAGCCGGCAGGCGGTATCCAAATGGGAGTCCGGCCAGTCTATGCCGGATTTGGATAAGCTTGTACTGATGAGCCAGATATTTGGGGTGTCTACCGATTATTTGTTGAAGGACGAAGGTACAGATGTTTCCATAGAAACAGAATTTATGGAGACAGATGTAAAGCTGACGGACATGGACAGCCTTGAGAAAACGGCACGATTTGAGCAAGACAGCCCAGCACCGCAGAGTGAAAAAACAGCCAGGCTGCTGAACAAGGAAGAACTGGAGGAGTACCGGGCAATCAGTTTTAAAGCTAGCAGAAAAATTGCATTGGGAGTATTTCTGTGTATTTTTGGGCTGGTTTCCTGTGTAGGTGTAAATATGTTTTTTGAACCAAAGGGAATCGACACAAACCTGCCGGCGGCGATTTTGCTGCTTTGTGTTGCCATTGCAGTGGGATTGTTTGTTTCCTCTGGAATGCAAATGGAAAAATATATGTTTTTAAAAACTGACCAGTTTCATTTACCGGAAACGGAAGAAAAGCAATTAGCAGCAGAATATGGAGAATATCACAGGAAATTTTCTAAAAATATTACGATAGGAGTTGTATTGTGTATTTTTTCTGTGATTGCATATCTGTTGTGCAGTTCGATTGGACAGATTTATGATAATGTAATATGGGATGAATATATTGCAATTATGGTATTGTTTACGGTAATCGCTATAGCAGTTTATATTTTTGTTGCCAGTGGAGTGAAAAAGGATTATTATGACATTTTATTACAGCAAAATGCTTATACCAGGCACCTCAAAAAAGAGAGAAGTGAAAAAAATGATATTATGGGAGTTGTGGCAGGTGCATACTGGTGTATCGTAACAGCAGGATTTTTGGCATATAGTTTAATCACCGGAGATTGGGGAAGAAGCTGGATTGTGTGGCCGGTAGCAGGCTGTCTGTTCGGGGCAATTTCAGTATTAATTACATTATGTGAACCAAAATCCAGGGACGCTTCAAAATCTGTCTCTTATACACATCTGACGCTGCCGACGATCTTACGCGTGTAGA
>UQXF01000094.1 GCA_900544905.1 uncultured Clostridium sp. | reverse complement strand
TTGGCACTTTGGAAAACTATATTCATTTTTGGATTACAATTTGCGGAAACTCAAGATTGTAATTTTTTGCCTGATACGGTATACTGTTCTTGTTTTAATTAAGAAGTATGGGAGGTTTTATTTTGAAAAATTTTGATTTAAAACGGTTTACGCAGTGTGGATTGATTGTTGCGGCAATATGCCTGATTGTTATACATTTTCAAGTGATTTTGGGTTGGGGAGGCAATCTGTTTTCCGTTGCTTATCCCCTGATACTGGGAGGAATAATCGCATATGTCCTGAATATTTTAATGGTACGGCTGGAAAAAATCTATTTTCCCAAGAGCCGGAATAAATGGATTAATAAATCGAGAAGGGCTGTTTGTATTGTACTTTCCCTTGCATTGTTGATTTTAATTGTAATCTTTGTTCTTTATCTTGTCATTCCACAGGTGGTGGAATGCTTTGTGGTTATCTCGAAGGATGTACCGGATGTTTTACAGAATGTGATTCAGTTTCTGATTAAGAAGTCGGATGAGCTGCCAGCATTACAAAAGCAGCTGCAGAATATTGAGCTGGACTGGGGAAATATTATTAATAAGGTATCGGCGGGACTGATGACGGGAACCAAGGGTGTCCTTACCTCGGCAACAACGATTGTGGGGTCTTTTGTGGGCGCTGTGACCAATGTGGTAATCGGGCTGATTTTCAGCCTGTATGTGTTAGCCTGTAAGGAAGATATCGGCTCAAAGCTCAATCGGATGATGAAAGCCTTTATGAAGACAGCGTTTTATGAAAAAACCATATATGTACTGGGAATTGTGCACGAATGCTTTTCCAGCTTTATTGTGGGGCAGGTGACGGAGGCAGTGATTCTGGGAACCCTGTGTACCATTGGGATGTCAATATTAAAGCTCCCATATGCCGGTTCCATTGGGGCACTGGTAGGATTGACAGCATTGATTCCGGTTTTTGGCGCTTATATTGGTGCGGTTCTGGCGGCATTTATGATTGCCACTGTGGACATAAAGCAGATGATTGTATTTTTAATCTTCCTTGTGATATTGCAGCAGGTAGAGGGAAACCTGATTTATCCGAAGGTGGTGGGCTCTTCGATTGGACTTCCGGGAATCTGGGTGCTGGCTGCCATTATTATCGGAAGTGGTCTTGGCGGCGTTGTGGGGATGCTGCTGGGAGTGCCGGTGGCAGCATCCTGTTATAAGCTGCTGCGAAATGCCACAAAGAAAAAGGAGAGTATGCAGGGCAATCTTCCAGACAACAGTAAGCCGGTATAGATATTTCGGATTAGAATTTTTTGTAAAAAAGTGCTTGACAAGTCCTCTACTTTTTTATATACTGTAACACGTGTCAAACGCACAATGGAATCTTAGCTCAGCTGGGAGAGCATCTGCCTTACAAGCAGAGGGTCACAGGTTCGAGCCCTGTAGGTTCCATTTATGGCGGAATAGCTCAGTTGGCTAGAGCATACGGTTCATACCCGTAGTGTCGAGAGTTCAAATCTCCCTTCCGCTATGCATAATATTTTGGGAAGTATCAGAAAGCTTTGAAGAAGGCTTTCTGATACTTTTTTTCATGTAATGGAAAAACAAAACCGAAAAGGAATGACTTTTTTCACAATGAATGGTATAGTAAGTTAGTGGAAATAATTACAAATGATTAGGGAAATTATTTAAATATCAGATAGAAGCAGGAGGTAAAAGCGTTGGATATCAAAAACTACACATTGTTAAAGGAAGAAGAAATAGAGGAGATGAACGGTACTGCCTATATGTTAGAGCATGACAGGACAAAGGCAAAGGTGCTGCTGGTTTTAAATGATGACAAGAATAAGGTGTTTAACATTGGCTTCCGCACCCCGCCGTCAGATGATACCGGTGTGCCGCATATCACCGAGCATTCTGTTCTCTGTGGTTCCAGAAAATTTCCGGTAAAGGACCCTTTTGTGGAGCTGGCAAAGGGCTCCCTTAATACATTTTTGAATGCCATGACCTATCCGGATAAGACAGTTTACCCGGTGGCGTCGGTAAATGACAAGGATTTCCGTAATTTGATGGAGGTATATCTGGATGCGGTGTTTTATCCCAACACCTATTCCAATGATAAGATTTTGAAACAGGAGGGCTGGCATTATCATTTAGAGCAGGAGGAGGATGAGATTACCTATAATGGTGTGGTTTATAACGAAATGAAGGGCGCCTATTCCTCTGCCGAGCAGCAGCTGATGCAGGCTATCCAGAAATCCTTGCTGCCGGATACCACCTATGGCTGTGATTCCGGCGGAGACCCGAAGGCAATTCCGGATTTGACTTACGAGGCGTTTCTGGATTTTCACAGAAAGTTCTATCATCCCTCCAACAGCTATATCTATCTCTATGGCGATGTAAATGCAGAGAAAGAGCTTGCATTTATTGATGAGGAGTATCTGCAGAATTTTGATTATCAGGAAATTGATTCGGAAATTAAGACACAGCCGGCATTTAAGCATGCCAGGGAAATTACAATGGCTTATCCGCTGGCAGATGCGGAGGAGGAGACAGATAACACCTACCTTAGCTATAATGTGGTAGTGGGAAACAGCTTAAATCGTACCCTGAATCTCGCTTTTATGATGCTTGACTATGCGCTGATTGATGTTCCGGGAGCCCCTGTTAAGAAGGCTTTGGTGGATGCAGGAATCAGCAATGATGTGTTCAGCTCCTATGATGACGGAATCAAACAGCCGGTTTACTCCATTGTAGCAAAGGGCTGCAGGGAAGAAGAAAAGGCGCGGTTTGTTCAGGTGATAGAGGAAACGCTGGCTTCTCTTGTTGAAAATGGTATAGAGAGAAAAGTGTTAGAGGCGGCATTAAATCATTTTGAGTTTAAGCTGAAGGAGGCGAATTATGGACGTTATCCAAAGGGTCTCATGTATGGGCTCCAGGCGTTTAACAGCTGGCTCTATGATGTAGATGAGCCGTTCATGTATTTAAAGTTCAATAAAGAATTTGAATTTTTGAAAAAACAGATTGGGACGGATTATTATGTCAATATATTGAAGGAATATGTGCTTGACAATACCCATAAGACCTTTGTGACTGCTGTGCCGAAGAAGGGGCTGAACAAAGAAAATGATGCCAGGATTGCAGAGAAGCTTGCCGCATTTAAGGCAGGACTTTCAGAGGATGAGGTAAAGGCGATTATCCGCCAGACGGAGGAGCTGGAGGAGTACCAGTCCGAGCCTTCCGCACCGGAGGAGCTGGAAACCATTCCTCTGCTGGAGCTGTCTGATATCGGAAAAGAGGCGCTTCATCTGAAAAACAGAGAGCTGTCTGTAGAGGGTATTCCGGTGGTGTGCCATGATATCTTTACTAACGGAATCGCTTATGTCAGCTATAATTTTATGCTGAACCATGTTCCGGTGGATTTACTTCCGTATGTATCCCTGCTGGCGGCACTGTATAAGGAAGTGGATACCGATAAGCGCAGCTATGGTGATTTGGCAAACGAGATTGACTTAAAGACCGGCGGAGTGGGAATGCAGTTAAATTCCTTCAGTGTAAAAAAAGAACTGGGAGACTATAAGGTAAGCATGAGTATCAAGACGAAGGTACTGGATGATAATCTTCCGGATGCACTTTCGCTGATGGAGGAGATTTTATTCACCTCCCATGTGACAGACAAGAAGAGAATGAAGGAGATATTGGCGGAGCTAGTTTCCCAGATGAAAATGGGAATTCAGGACAATGGACATTCAACAGCAGTCAACCGTGCCATGTCCTATTTCTCTAAAGCTGCATATCTGAAAGAGATTATGGAGGGTGTCTCCTTCTACGAATTTGTAAATAATTTATATAAGAATTTTGACGCCGTTTACGGAGATATCTGCGGTAAGCTGGAAGCAGCGCTGCATGCTCTGGCTAAGCCGGAAAATCTGATTATTTCTTATATCGGACAGTCGGATGTAACAGGGGCACTGGCAGAATCTTTGCGCTCCGTGAAGCAGTATATGAATGATGACCGCTCCGATGTGGTGGAGCAGAAGCTGGATTTACAGATAAAAAATGAGGGCTTTAAAACAGCCAGCAAGGTGCAGTATGTAGCCACAGCAGGCAATTTTCTGGAGAAGGGGTACGAATATACCGGTGCCCTTCATGTTTTGCAGGTGATTTTTGCCTATGATTACCTGTGGATTAATATCCGGGTAAAAGGCGGCGCCTATGGAACCATGTGTAACTTTAACAGGCTGGGAGATGCATATTTTACATCCTACCGGGACCCGAATTTAGGAAGAACCTACGAGATATATAAAAATGCAGCGGATTATGTAGAGCACTTTGATGCCTCGGACCGGGATATGTTAAAGTATATTATCGGGGCTGTTGCAAAGTTAGATGCTCCTCTTGTGCCGTCGGCAGAGGGAGAATATGACTTTTTGTGCTATCTGTCCGGAGTGACGGATGAACAGCTGCAAAAGGACAGGGATGAGGTATTATCTGCCGGAGTGGAAGAAATCAGGAGACTGGCGCCACTGATAAAGGCAGTGACAGAAAAGGGTATCATCTGCGCCATAGGAGATGAAAATGTGATACAGAGAGAACAAAATCTGTTTAACGAGATAAAAAATCTCGTATAAATACTTTGCAACATTTCTGTGGAAAATTTCCACCTATATGATAAGCCTGTCGTGTATAGGTAAGCAGGCTGCTGATAGATATCTGTGTGAGCTGAGTAAAAAGATAGGATGGAAATGGAGGAAGTAAGATGAAAAGGGAAAGGTACGGCAAAATGAAAAAAATGACAGAAAAAATGTTGTTAGGGGCGGTAATTGTTTCTATTTTGTGTGGAAGCATAACGGGGTGTGGTAGAAATTCATTCAGTGATTCAAAGACCAAGTCGGATTATGAGAGCACAGAGGCAGCATATGGAGCCCAGTCTGCTGAATATGGATTGCAGGATAATGCTGTGGATGAAGGGGTATCGAGCAATATGGATACCTATGAAGAATCAGCTGAATTGGCGGAGGAGAAAGCAGCTTCCGACAGTACCGGGGCGCAGTCGTCCGCAGCAAAGATAAATGACAGTCAGAAAATTATCAAGCGGTATTATTATGATTACGAGACGGAAACCTTTGATGATGCTTACAGCTATCTGAAGGAACTGGTTAACCGGTATGAGGGCTACATTTCCTCTTCCGAGATACAGGGAACCGTATACCGGACATTGAACCTGACAGCCAGAATACCGGCGGATTCCAGTGATGAATTTGCAGGGCAGCTGGGAAGTCTTGGCACAGTAATCCGCCAATCGGAGTCGGCAGAGGATGTGACCTTGCAGTATACGGATACCGAAAGCAGAATTGCCTCCCTGAAAACCGAGCAGGAGCGGCTGAATACACTGCTGGAAAAGGCGGACAGCCTGGAGAATATAATAGCGCTGGAAGAACGGCTCACGGAGGTACGGTATGAGCTGGAAAATTACGAATCCCAGAAGAAGCTTTATGATGATTTGATTTCCTATAGTACAGTGAATATTGTTCTGGAGGAGGTAAATTATACGGTGGAGGTGGATGACAGCTCCCTTTTCTCCAGAATTTCCACCGGACTGAAAACCTCTCTCCGGAATATCCGGAACGGTTTCACAGATTTTATTGTATGGCTGGTCGTGTCACTTCCGTATCTGGTAATCTGGGCGGTAGTTATTCTGGTCATTGTTAAAATAATCCGGAGATTGATAAGACGGAAAAGAAAGAAGAAGGAGCTGAAGGAGGCAGCAGTGCATACTGTGGATGTGGAAAAGCCAGAGGAGGCAGCCGGAACAGCATTATTAAGCCAGGAGAAGGCAAAAGACTCTACTGAAAACGGAAAAAAATAAGGAACATGGGAAAAGGAGCAGATAATGGAACAATTTAAGTCAGGCTTTGTGACGATTATTGGAAGACCGAATGTAGGAAAATCAACCCTGATGAATCATTTAATTGGGCAGAAGATTGCGATTACCAGCAGTAAGGCACAGACGACCCGCAATCGGATTCAGACGGTATATACAGGAGAAGAAGGTCAGATTGTATTTCTGGATACACCCGGCATTAACCAGGCAAAAAATAAATTGGGGGAGTATATGTTAAACGCCGCTGAAAAAACATTAAAAGAGGTGGATGTGATTTTATGGCTGGTGGAGCCTGCCACCTTTATCGGAGCGGGAGAGCGGCATATCATTGAAAAGCTGGAGGCTGTGCATACGCCGGTGATTCTTGTTATCAATAAAACGGATACGGTTGAGGAGGCAGAGATATTTAAGGCGATTGATACCTACAAGGAGGTTTATGATTTTAAGGAAATTGTTCCGGTGTCTGCTCTGAAGGATAAAAATACGGATGAACTGATTAAGACGATTTTTGACTATCTGGAGGAAGGCCCGCAGTACTACGATGCGGATACCATAACGGACCAGCCGGAGCGTGCCATTGTGGCGGAGATGATTCGGGAGAAAGCACTGCGCCTGCTGGATAAAGAGGTTCCCCATGGAATTGCGGTGGTGATTGACCGGATGAAGGACCGGGAGAGAGGGAATATTGTGGATATTGATGCCACGATTATTTGTGAACGGGATTCCCATAAGGGGATTATTATTGGTAAACAGGGTGCGATGCTTAAGAAGATTGGAACCCAGGCGAGAAAGGATATGGAAAACCTGTTAAATACAAAGGTGAATTTAAAGCTATGGGTAAAGGTTAAAAAGGATTGGAGAGACAGCGAGTTTCTGCTTAAGAATTATGGATACCGGGATACAGATTACTAAATCCCGGAAAGTGAGGCAGATGATAGCTTAAGGCGTTAGGAGGCAGTATATATGCGGGATAAAATAGAGCTTACCGGGATGGTGTTGAGCAGTACCCTGGTAGGGGACTATGATAAACGGTTAGTGATTCTGACAAAAGAACGCGGCAAGATTACTGCTTTTGCAAAAGGGGCGAGAAAGCCCAACAGTCCCTATTTGGGAATCAGCGAGCCCTTTAACTTCGGCACATTTACCCTGCTAGAGGGGTACGATGCATACCGGCTCCTTGGAGGAGAGATTAAGGAATACTTTCCGGAAGTCAAGAATGATATCGAGGGAATCTGCTATGGAACCTATTTTTGTGATATCCTGGAATACCTCTGTGTGGAGGGAATCGGAGATGTGAACATATTAAATCTCCTCTATATTACATTGAAGGCATTGGCAAAGCCGGATATCCCAAACCGGTTAGTCAGAAGGATTTTTGAATTGAAGGTTCTGGCATTTGACGGAGAGGCAATGGCGGCATTTGTCTGTGTAAATTGCCGGGAGGAAAAGCTGGCGGCATTTTATTTACCGGGAAATGGACTGCTCTGTGAAGCGTGTGCGGCAAAAGCGCAGGGAATATATTATCTCTCAGAATCTTCTGTTTATACCCTGCAGTACATTTTAAGTGCTCCGGTGGATAAATTGTATACCTTTCAGGTGACGGAAGAGGTTTTTCAGGAGATTGACCATGTAATCGGGGAGTATTTCAGCCAGCATGTGGCAAAAAAATTTAATTCTTTAGAAATTCTTGCCGCTTTATCTTGAAATATTATGTATTCTCTTGTAAAATATATGAGTTATATATTAGAATGAAAAACTGACAAAATAAAGCAGAGGTGCGCAGGATGAAGAAGATAAAGATAAAGATAATGATAATAGTGGGAGTTCTGCTGGGAACTCTTACCGGCTGTACGAATTATGCAAAGGAATATGATAAAAATACAGTCGTAATTAAGGGAAATGGTTCCCTGGTGGAGATTGCAGTTGAGGATTTTAAGGATTCCTCGATAAAGGCAGAGGATTTGACGGCTTATATTGACGAGCAGATAACTTCATATAATGAAGAAGCCGGTAAGAATAAAGTCAGGAAAAAATCAATTGACACGGATGACATGAGCAAGGTGAAGCTGGTGCTTACATATAAAGATATAGAGAGCTATAATGGTTTTAATGCATTGGACTGCACCCTGAAAAATTTTTCGGATGTAGAAGAATCAGAGCTTAAGGGAAGCTTTAAGTCAGCGGAGGACAAATCGGTTAAGGTTTCCGATATGGAGGATGCGGATAAGGCGACAGTGCTTATTATATCCGAAGCCACAGACGTAGTGGTAAACGGAAGCATTCTTTATTATAACGGAGAAGTGACGGTGAAGGACAATGTTGCCACAACCTCCGGCGAGAATGATGCAATCATAATATTTAAATAAATGATAATAAATGATAATAAATGAAAAGGTAGGGCTTTAGTTATGGAAAAGACGATGGACAAGATTGTGGCATTAGCAAAGGCAAGGGGATTTGTTTATCCGGGTTCTGAGATATATGGAGGACTTGCCAATACATGGGATTATGGAAATCTTGGCGTTGAACTTAAAAATAATGTGAAGAAAGCATGGTGGAAGAAATTCATTCAGGAAAATCCATATAATGTAGGTGTGGATTGTGCAATTCTGATGAACCCGCAGACATGGGTTGCTTCCGGGCATCTTGGAAGCTTTTCAGACCCTCTTATGGATTGTAAGGAATGTCATGAAAGATTTCGTGCAGATAAGATAATTGAGGATTATATGGCAGACAAGGGAATTACGATTGAGGGCTCTGTGGATGCATGGTCTCATGAAGAAATGGCAGATTATATTGAGAAAAATGAGATTTGCTGTCCGACCTGCGGCAAGAGAAATTTTACGGAAATCCGTGAGTTTAACTTAATGTTTAAGACCTTTCAGGGTGTTACAGAGGATGCAAAAAATACAATCTATTTGAGACCGGAGACGGCACAGGGAATTTTTGTTAATTTTAAAAACGTGCAGAGAACCTCCAGAAAGAAGATTCCGTTTGGCATTGGTCAGATTGGTAAGTCCTTCCGAAATGAGATTACACCGGGTAACTTTACATTCCGTACCAGGGAGTTTGAACAGATGGAGCTGGAATTCTTCTGTGAGCCGGACACGGATTTGGAGTGGTTTGCATATTGGAAGCAGTTTTGTATTGACTGGCTCAAGGATTTGGGAATGAATCCGGACGAGACCAGATACAGAGACCATGATAAAGAGGAATTGTCCTTCTACAGTAAGGCGACTACGGATATTGAGTACCTCTTCCCGTTTGGCTGGGGAGAGCTGTGGGGAATCGCCGACCGTACAGACTATGATTTAACCCAGCATCAGAATACCTCCGGTGAACCGATGGATTATTTTGATGATGAAAAGAAAACAAAATATATTCCGTATGTTATTGAACCGTCTCTCGGAGCAGACCGGGTGACTCTGGCATTTTTGTGCTCAGCATATGATGAGGAGGAGTTAGAAGGAGGAGATGTGAGAACTGTGCTGCATTTCCACCCTGCACTTGCACCGGTTAAGATTGGTGTACTTCCGTTATCCAAGAAATTAAATGAGGGTGCAGAGAAGATTTTCACCGAATTATCAAAAATTTACAACTGCGAATTTGATGACAGGGGCAACATCGGTAAGCGTTACAGAAGACAGGATGAAATCGGAACACCATTCTGTGTAACCTATGATTTTGAATCTGAAGAGGATGGAGCGGTGACAGTGCGTGACCGTGATACCATGGAGCAGGAGAGAATTAAAATCGAGGATTTGAAGGCTTACTTCGAGAAGAAATTTGAATTTTAATAGCAAAGCTTATAAGAGCAATAAAAAACAGGGAGCAGATTTTCTGCTCCCTGTCTCTATGTAACTTATTTAAGAGATTCCAGCTCCTTGATTGTACCTGTCAGTTCCTTTAAGGACTGCTTGATGGATTTGTTGATTTCTCCAGAATTCACAGCCAGTTTACCAACCTCAGCGGCAACTACGGCAAAGCCGCGGCCAAATTCGCCGGCTCTTGCAGCTTCGATGGAAGCATTCAGTGACAGGATATTCTGCTTGCTCTCAATCTTGTCGAGCTGGGCAGATTTTTCATTAATCTCCTGAATCAGATTAGCGGCACGTTCAATGTCTTCGTCCATTTTATCAATTTTGCTGACATCATGCTGCTGCTGGTAATTTGCATTTACTAACATGTTAACCACATCACCCAATAATTTGGCGGCAGCCTTGATGGATTGCTCGGAACGTATTGGAACCTTATGGAGTGCCTCCAGATACTCTTCAGGGTCTACCCCTAATTCTTCAGCGATTGCCCGGAATTTTTCCTCATCCGGCTCCTCCGGAAGTACCTGTCCGCCAATGATGGCTCCAACCTTCTGCCCGTTGACAATGATATCGCGGCTGAAATCCATTAAGCCTGCGTGGCAGTAGTAGGTTCCTGTACATTCTGCATCGCATTTCTGGCAGCGGCGCAGCCCTTCGTCTGCCCCTCTTGTATACTTGATACAAAAATCGGTAAAGTTGATATCCCGTGTGAAGTATTCACCATTGGAATCAACACCGATGGTAGCAAGCCCGGTTGCATCCGACCAGTCCTGCATGAGCTGCTCTAATTGTTTTACGTCTAAAAACTCTCTAATATCCATTATAGTATACCTTCACCCTTTCCCGTGCTTTTGTAGCTGTAAAATATATATATCAATGTAAACATTATACAAAAAACAGGTAACAATTGCAACAATATATCCTGTTAAAATACCAGAGGCTTTCTTATCTGAAATAGCATTATAAAATAAACATTCCTGTCAAATAGAATAGGAAATTAAAATCAAGGGGGTAAAGAATTGTAAAATGCAGAAAAAATATAAGAAAAATAAAGAAAAATTCAATTTTATGGTTGACATAAGAGTAAACCTTTGTTATTATTACTTTGATGTTAGATTCGTAACATTTTTGTAACAATTAAATTTGCATATAATTTTAAATGAGGTATATTATGAAGAAAAATATTGTCAGAGGTTCTATGTTAGCAGTTGCAGCATTGTCTCTTATGTTAGGTGGAACTTCTCACACATCAAGTGTAAAGGAACAGGTTAGCGAGACTCCGGCTATTGTGAGCAAGGCAATTCAGAATAGTGTTACAGATGTTAAGACTATTTCAAAGGGCACTGCTGTTCAGCAGGTAGCAGAGACGACAGAAGCACCTGCAGCTGAGAAAACAACAGAGCAGCAGGCAGAAGCACAGGAACAGGTTCAGGTAGAAGAAAAGGCAGCTAAGGTTGAGAGTAACCAGGTGGTTGCGAATATAGACAGTTATCTGAATATCCGTTCAGAGGCTTCAGAGGAATCAGAGGTTGTAGGTAAGTTCTATAACGGTAATGTTGGTACCATTGTTGAGAAGGGTGATGAATGGTCAGTCGTTTCCTCTGGTAATGCTTATGGATATGTAAAAAATGATTATTTGCTGTTTGGCGAAGATGCAGAAAACTACATAGAGAATAACTGTGACCAGGTTGTTAAGGTTACAGCAGAGACACTGAATGTACGTGCAGAAGAGTCTACGGAAAGTGATGTAATTGCTCTTTCAGATGAAGGTGATTCCTTTACTATTTTAGGAAAAGAGAATGACTGGATTAAGGTTGCTGTATCAGAAGATGAAGTAGGATATGTAGCAAGTGATTATGTATATGTTGATTATATATATGACACAGCCGTTACGATTGAGGAGGAGCAGGCAGCTGCTGCGGCGGAAGCAGCAGAGCAGGCAGCGCTGGAGGAACAGAACCAGCAGGATTCTCAGAATACAGAAGCTCCAGTAACAGAGAGCCCTTCCACAGAGGCTCCAACAACAGAAGCACCTAAGCAGGAGACACCAAAACAGAATAATAGTTCAAAGGATAATGGGCAGGAAACAGTTAATTCTACTGATGTAGAGGTTTCTGACCAGAGTGATTCTACAGAATCTGTAAAGCAGGAATCAACCAGTACAACAGGACAGCAGATTGCAGATTATGCAGTTCAGTTTGTGGGCAATCCTTATGTATATGGTCTGTCTCTTATACACATCTGACGCTGCCGACGATCTTACGCGT
>UQXF01000093.1 GCA_900544905.1 uncultured Clostridium sp. | reverse complement strand
AGAGACAGAAATAGACAATATAGAGATAGATTAATAAAAAATGCAAGCAGTTTATCTGTCCGACAGCTAACTGCTTGCATTTTTAAGTTGCCAAGCATATGAGAAAAATGTTCGGTGGACATTTTTTAAGTTACCAGGCTTATGAGAAAATGGTCCAGTGTACCATTTTAAGTTTCATTATGCCTCAAGCTTTTCGCCGGTCAACAGTTCATATGCCTCTAAATATTTATCAATGGTTTTCTGGGCAATATCTTCCGGAAGTTCCCAGTCGTGCTTTCCCTCATTGTCCTTTAACCAGTCACGGGCAAACTGCTTATCGAAGGAAGGCTGTCCATGTCCGGCTTCGTAGCCCTTTGCAGGCCAGAAACGGGAGCTGTCAGGAGTAAGCATTTCATCCCCTAAGACAATGTTTCCGTTTTCATCCAGACCAAATTCAAACTTGGTATCGGCTATGATGATACCGCGTTCCAAAGCATAATCAGCACATTTCTTGTAAAGAGCAATGGTATAATCCCGTAACTTTTCAGCATATTCAAGTCCTTTTCCAGGGAACTGCTTTTCAAGATGTTCCACACTCTGCTCGAAGGAGATATTTTCGTCATGGTCTCCAATCTCTGCTTTAGTAGAAGGTGTATAGATTGGTTCAGGAAGCTTGTCAGATTCTTTTAATCCCTCTGGTAATGTGATACCGCATACGGTGCCGTTTTTCTGGTAGCTTGCCCAGCCGCTGCCTGTGATATAACCGCGGACAATACATTCTATAGGGAGCATCTCCAATTTTTTGCACATCATGCTGTTGCCGTCAAACTGTGGCTGCTGGAAGAACTCCGGCATATCCTTTACATCAGCAGAAATCATATGATTTGGAAGGATGTCAGAAGTTAAATCAAACCAGAATTTTGACATTTGTGTAAGTACGGTTCCCTTTTTATGGATGATATTCTTTAAAATTACGTCAAAGCAGCTGATACGGTCAGTTGCAACCATAATCAGGCTGTCGCCATTGTCGTAAATCTCACGCACTTTACCCTTTTTAATCGGTTTCATTTCATTTGCACTCATTCTATATACCTCGCAATCTCTGTTTTTATGCCGATAAGCATTCTGATACCTGTCTAGCATAGTAGATTTTAAGGTAAAAATCAAGAGTTTTATATTGCTTCAATATCTTTTTATGTTATTATATTAAAATAAATAATTTTTATGAGGTATCGAATTGGGAGGAATATGGATATGATTTGGAAAATATTGGGGATAGAACAGACAAAGGATGAGGAAGCAATTAAAACTGCTTACCGCAATAAATTACGTTATGTAAACCCGGAGGATGATGAAGAAGGGTTTAAGGAGCTAAGACGTGCTTATGAAGAAGCGTTGGAGTTTGCAGGCAGGGAAGAAACAGATGGTTTACATAATGTAGATGATGAAACGGAACAAAGCTATAGTGGTAAAAAGGATGAAGTCGATTTATGGATTGACCGTGTTGATGCTGTCTATAAGGATGTAGCTGCAAGAAGGGATGAGAAGAAGTGGGAGGCGTTATTACATGATTCGGTCTGTGATGATTTGGATACGGAATTAGAGGCAGCTGAAAAGCTTTTAGTATATTTTATGTCCCATACCTTCATGCCGCAGGCAATATGGCAAATGGTAGATAAACGGTTCCACTATATGGATAATTATGACCAGCTAAAGGAGAAGTTTCCGGAGAATTATCTTGATTTTGTGAAATGGCAGATTGAGAGTCCGCAGTTTATTGATTTTGAACTGTTTGATGGAAAAACAGATGACCACGTGGATGACTTTATTGAAAAGCTCTATGAGGTAACGTCTGCGTTGGAGCAACGGGATTTAAAGAAAATCAGACAACTGCTGAATGAGCTGGAGCGGTTTGACTTAACCCATCCCTTTGTGCAGGTGGAGGAAGCAAGATATCTTCTGATAAAACAGGAGAAGGAAAAAGAGGAGCCAAAAGAAATACAGGATGCTGCAGGGGAAGAAACGGCAGGGAACACCTGTGGACAGGAAGCTTTGTCCATTATGGAGGAGCTGGATTTTGAATATTCTGATAATCCTTATATTGAGCGCATTTATGCAGAGGCTTTAATTGCCAATGGGGAAACCGGCAAAGCGCGGGCGGTTTATGATGCGATTCTTGAAAAATCTCCGGATAATTATACGGCAATGCTTGGACAGGCGAACTGTATTTTTCTGGAGGGAGACCCGGAAAATGCAAAGGAACAGGTGGAGGATATTTTGGAAGAGCGGGTGCAGGATGCAGAGTGTCTTGTGCTGCTTAATAAGATTAACGAAACGCTTGTAAAGGATTATGAGGAAAAGCTGGAAAGTAACCTTGACCGAGATATCTGTTTTAAGCTTGGATGGTGCTACTATCAGCAAAAGAAGTTTAAAGAGGGAATTGCTTTGCTTGACAAGCTGGGAGACAGTGATGACTATGATTATGTCAACCTGCGCTGCCGACTTTATCTGGCGGATGAGGATTACGAAAAGGCATATCCTCTTTCCAGAAAATGGCTTGCCCTGATAGAAAACAGCGAAGACGATGGCTCCAAGGAGATGGAAAAGCGGAAAAACCGGTTATCTCTGGCGCATTTCTCGGTGGGCGTCTGCATCTGGGAGGTATTTTATAGGAAAGAGGAAAAGGAGGAGAGGGATACACAATTTTTGGAAGCATCCTCCTATATCAAAAAAGCAATTTCAGAGGAAAACAATCAGCTGGTGAAATTATCCTACATGGAACAGCTGGCAAGGTTTTATCTGGATGCAGAGGCGTATGATGACTGTATTGAAACCTGTAATGAGATTATTGAAAAGGACCGCGGCTTTTTCCCTGCCTATGTACACCGGCAAAAGGCGAATTATGAATTGAAAAATGCAAAGGAAGTCATTGACGATTATTTTGCCTGCCAGGAAATCTATCCGGCATATGCACCGCCTTATGTATTGGCGGCAGAGGTATTTTTTGCTTTTGACCAGTATGATGATGTGGAGCATGTCATTCAGGCGGCAAAGGAAGCAGGACTTGACAGCGACAGTCTGGAATTATACAGGATTAAATGTATCCATTATAAAGAATTTTCAAAAGAGAATTTGCAGCGGGCATTTGAAGCAATCCAGGCATTAAAAGAGAAAATAAGTAACCGTACGCAGGAAGAAGAAACGGATATTGAGGATATGTCCGAGGTGGAAAGGGAGCTGGCAGTCATTTACTGGGACAAGAATCAGACAGATACAGCTCTGGCAGTGATTGATGGATTTCTGAAAAAGCATCCGGATAATGTGGATATGCTTCATTTAAAGGCAGATGTGCTCATCCGGGAGGATAAATCCGAGGATGCCCTGAGGGTGTGTAAGCGGCTGGTGGATATGGAGCCGGATAATTTTTATACCACATTAAAGCTTGGAAACTGCTGGGAACGTCTGGGCAAGCTTGGAAGGGCAGTGGAATGCTATGAACAGATTTTAGAGAAGGATGCTGAATTTGGTCCCGCACTGCGGCGGTTAATGTATGTGTACAGCTATGTGAGCAGTCGTGAGGATAATCTGGAGACCTGTAAGAAGGCGATAGATTATGCAACCCGGTATATTGAAGTAACCGGTGCTGCGGAAGGGTATGTGGAACGCGGAAATCTTTATATTGATTTATACGAGCTGGAAAAGGCGGTTGCAGACTGTAAAAAGGCAATTGAACTGGATTCGGAGGCATATTATGCCTATAACAATTTAGGCTGTGCCCTTTTAAAGCTTCGCAGAATAGAGGAGGCAATCGAGCCCTTGAAGCAGGCGATTGAGACAGACCCGGACAAGGACCATCTTCCGTATCTGAATCTGGCGGAATGCTATGTGCTGCAGAAGAACTATAAAGAAGCAATTGCATGTTACAAGGAGGCAATCCGGCTTCAGCCGGAAAACGTGCGCTGGAAAAAGGAGATTGCAAAGATATATGTTTTAGAGAAGAAAT
Organism: uncultured Clostridium sp.; assembly: GCA_900544905.1. Taxonomy (GTDB): domain Bacteria; phylum Bacillota; class Clostridia; order Lachnospirales; family Lachnospiraceae; genus CAG-590. Next base: position 8,333 of record UQXF01000093.1, on the reverse strand, counting down.
ATGATGAGGCTGTGGCGATTTACCAGGAATTAATCCAGCAGGCAAAACAGGTCTGGGAAAAAACCAAGTGGAAGGAGAAAATGCTTAGTTATACCAGAGGGGAAATGGCGCCGGAGCAGGAACGCGTCCTGAATTTATATTGTGATTTGGCAGGGGTCTACCGCCAGGCGGGCAGCATGGAAAAAGCGGAGGAATGCTTTAACAGGATATATAGTTATAATGCGGGTTACAGGATGCTGTTATCGAGTGTCCGTCTGTCACCTTCTGCCATGGCAGAGGCAGGGGAATTCTACCGGGATACGGGTAATCTGAAAAAGGCGGAACAGGTTATCAAAAAAGCGCTGCTGTATGTTCCTCAAAATAAGATGAATAGTTCGGCACATTCTTATCTGTATGGGGTGTACGCCACCATATTTTTAGAACAGGGGAAAAAAGAGAAGGCTCAAAAATACGCAAAGCTGCGTTTAAAGCAGCTTATGGAAGAATATGGGGGAGAAGAGGAAATGCTGGCGGACCTGAGATACCGTCCGATGCATCTGTATACACTGGCAATTATGAACATCTGTGCCGGCAGCCTGGATAAGGCGCGGGAATATTTAAAGCAGATTCCAGACTGCAGGCTCTGTGTTACCTGTGAGACCTGTGACTGTTTTGAATACTATTATGGTATGGGTCTGATAGCGGAGCTGGAAAATCGTAAGGATGAAGCGAGAGGGCTGTATGAAAAGGCAATTAAAGTGAAGGGAGATTATCCGGAGGCAAAGCATCATCTGGATAATCTGTAGGCAGACCAGATTTTTTGATATTTATGCAGTTTTGTGTTATAATCAATTATGTGTGAGCATTTATATGTGAAAACGGGAAACAGAATAACGGAAAACTGCCCTGTTTTACTTTCAGGGAAACAGTTTTCAGAGAAAAGGAATTGAGGACACAACATGATTATTGGCATTGATTTAGGAACAACAAACAGCCTTGTGGCTTATTATACAGAAGAGGGACCGAAGATTATTCCAAACCGTCTGGGAAAGCACCTGACACCGTCTGTAGTCAGTGTGGATGAGGAAGGACAGGTTTATATCGGGGAGACAGCAAAGGAGCGTATGCTGCTGCACCCGGAAAGCTCTGCAGCCGTGTTTAAGAGAAGCATGGGAAGCGAAAAGGTATATGAGCTCTCCGGAAAGAAATTTCTTCCGGAGGAGTTGTCTGCCTTGGTGTTAAAGGCACTGAAGGAGGATGCGGAATGCTTTTTGCAGGAGGAAGTGACGGAAGCGGTTATCAGTGTGCCGGCTTATTTTAATGATGAGAGAAGAAAGGCAACAAAGAGAGCCGGGGAACTGGCAGGTCTTAAGGTAGAGCGGATTATCAGTGAGCCTACGGCGGCTGCCATTGCTTATGGACTGTATCAAAACAGGGAAAACGGAAAGTTTCTTGTGTTTGATTTGGGCGGAGGAACCTTTGATGTTTCCATTTTGGAATTGTTTGACTCTATTATTGAGGTCCGGGCTGTGGCAGGGGATAATTTCCTGGGCGGTGAGGATTTTACTAAGGTTATCGAGCAGATTTTCTTTGATAAAAATCCGGATATTGACAAAGATTCCCTGACAGATAAAGAGTTGCGGCATATTGCAAAGCAGGCGGAAAACTGTAAAATTGGCTTTTCGGATAACCGGGTTTCAAAAATGTTATGTAAACTCGGAGACAAGAATTACGAGATGGCACTGTCCATTGATGAATATGAAGCAAAATGTGATGAACTGCTGGATAAAATCAGACAGCCGATTAAGAGAAGCCTTTCCGATGCCAATGTGCGGCTTAAGGATATTGACAGGGTCGTATTGGTTGGCGGAGCCACAAAGCTCTCCTTTATACGCAAGTTTGTGGGAAAATTGTTTCATAATCTGCCGGATACCTCCATCAATCCCGATGAGGCGGTTGCGCTGGGAGCAGCGGTACAGGGTGCCATGAAGGAGCGGAAGGACAGTATTAAAGAGGTTATCCTGACGGATGTGTGTCCATTTACTTTGGGTACAGAGGTTGTTTTGGAAAAGGAGAATGGCAGATTTGAGGATGGACATTTTTGCCCTATCATTGAGAGAAATACTACAATTCCTGCCAGCCGTACTGAGCGGTTATACACAGTGAACGACAATCAGACCCAGATACGCTGTAAGGTTTTACAGGGAGAAAGCCGTTTTGCATCGAATAACGTATTGCTGGGAGAAATCCGGATTAAAGTGCCGAAGGCGGAGGCAGGAAAAGAGGCTGTGGATGTCACATATACCTATGATGTGAACTCCATTTTGGAGGTTGAAATCAAGGTGGTATCCACCGGGGAAATTACAAAGCAGATTATCAAAACCAACGCAACGGATATGACAGAGGAGGAGATTAAGGAGCGGATGGAGGCATTGTCCTATCTGAAGATTCATCCCCGGGATAAGGAAGAAAATAAGCTGCTATTGCTCCGGGGAGAACGCCTCTATGAGGAAAGCATTGGCAAGGAGCGGATGCAGATTGAATATGCCCTCAGGGAGTTTGAAAAAGCGCTGGATACGAGAGAGGACAGTAAGATAGAAGGGGCGAGAAGGGATTTTAAGGAATTTCTGGAGGAATTTACGGAGTAAGGGTGAAAGATAGGAGTTGCCCTTTACAAAAATAATGATTTTGATTATAATGACGTTATGTATACAAAGGTACATAACGTCATTATAAATTTCAGGAGGATAAGAACAATGGATTACAAGAATGCCGGAGTTGATATTGAAGCAGGCTATAAGTCAGTAGAACTTATGAAGGAGCATATTAAGAAGACAATGAGGGAAGAGGTACTGACAAATATTGGTGGCTTTTCCGGAGCATTTTCTCTTGATAAGTTTAAGAATATGGAACATCCTACCCTGGTTTCCGGAACGGATGGAGTGGGAACGAAGCTAAAGCTTGCATTTATTATGGACAAGCATGATACCATTGGTATTGACTGTGTGGCAATGTGTGTAAATGATATTGCTTGTGCAGGCGGTGAGCCATTATTCTTTTTAGATTATATTGCATGTGGTAAGAATTATCCGGAAAAGATTGCAACGATTGTAAGTGGTGTGGCAGATGGCTGTGCCCAGTCGGATGCGGCGCTGATTGGCGGCGAGACTGCAGAGATGCCGGGATTTTATCCGGAGGATGAGTATGATTTGGCTGGTTTTGCTGTCGGTATTGTGGACCAGAAGGATTTGATTACCGGAAAAGAGATTAAGGCGGGAGATGCTTTGGTGGGCATTGCTTCCAGCGGAGTGCACAGCAACGGATTTTCTCTGGTGCGCAAAGTGTTTGAGATGACAGAGAAATCTCTGAATACCTATTATGATGAGCTGGGTAAGACCCTTGGAGAAGCCCTGCTTGCCCCGACTAAGATTTATGTGAAGGCATTGAGGAGCGTCAAAGAGGCTGGTGTTACAATCAAGGGATGTTCCCATATTACCGGCGGCGGATTTTATGAAAATATTCCGAGAATGCTGCCGGAAGGCGTCCGTGCCGTTGTAAAGAAGGATTCTTACGAGGTGCCGGCTATCTTTAAGCTGATGGCAAAAAATGGCAACATTGCAGAGGAAATGATGTATAACACCTATAATATGGGTATCGGTATGATGCTGGCGGTAGATTCTGTGGATGTGGATAAGACAATCGCAGCCCTTAAGGCAGCGGGAGAAGAGGCTTATCTGGTGGGACAGGTTGAAGCCGGAGAAAAGGGTGTAACTCTGGTATAGGATAACATATAGTTTAGCGGTTTATTGGGATTATGAAAGGGCAGTGAAGGAGTAGAGTATGCTGAGAGTAGCGGTAATGGTATCCGGTGGAGGAACGAATCTGCAGGCGATTATAGATGCAGTGGATTCCGGAAGGATTACAAATACAGAGCTGGTGGCGGTTATCAGCAATAATAAGGGCGCGTATGCATTGGAGCGTGCAAAAAAGGCAGGAATCCGGGATATTGTGGTTTCTCCGAAGGACTATGCGGACAGGGCAGCGTTTAACAAAGCGTTGATAGAAACAGTGGATTCCCTGCAGGTGGATTTAATTGTTCTTGCAGGCTATTTAGTGGTGATACCGCCGGAGATGATTGAAAAATATGAAAACCGGATTATCAATATTCATCCGTCGCTCATACCGTCATTTTGCGGAACCGGCTTCTATGGTCTGAAGGTACATGAAGCGGCCTTAGAGCGTGGAGTTAAGGTTGTGGGCGCTACGGTTCATTTTGTGGACAAGGGCACCGATACAGGTCCGATTTTGCTGCAAAAGGCGGTTGTGGTGGAAAACGGTGATACACCAAAGAGCCTGCAACAAAGAGTTATGGAACAGGCGGAGTGGATTTTACTGCCCCAGGCCATTGATATGATTGCTAACAACAAGGTTGTAGTGGTGGATGGAAGAACGGTAATACGCGGGTAGTATATTTGATGTAAATGAAGATAAAAGAGCAGGAGGACAGACATGAAGGTTTTAATAATTGGAAGCGGCGGCAGGGAGCATGCAATTGCAGCCTGTGTGGCAAACAGTAAAAGAGTATCCGAAATTTATGCTGCGCCGGGAAACGCAGGGATTGCAGAAATTGCAGAATGTGTGGATATACCGGTGATGGACTTTGATAAGCAGGTGGCTTTTGCAAAGGAAAAAGGGATTGATTTTGTTATCGTGGGTCCGGATGACCCATTGGTGGCTGGTTGTGTAGATGCCTTTGAAAAGGAGGGCATAAGGGTATTTGGTCCTCGTAAAAATGCAGCGATTATAGAGGGTTCAAAGGCGTTTTCCAAGGATTTGATGAAGAAGTACGGAATACCGACAGCAGCCTATGAAACCTTTGATAATGCAGAGGAGGCATTGACTTATCTGGAATCGGCGGATTTCCCTATTGTGTTAAAAGCGGATGGTCTTGCCCTTGGAAAGGGAGTATTGATTTGCAACACTCTGGAGGAGGCAAAGGCTGGTGTAAAGGAAATTATGCTGGACAAGCATTTTGGTGATGCCGGCAATAAGATGGTTATTGAAGAGTTCATGACTGGCAGGGAAGTGTCTGTTCTGGCATTCTGTGATGGAACTACCATTAAGACCATGACATCTGCACAGGACCACAAAAGAGCAAAGGATGGGGACCAGGGATTAAATACCGGTGGAATGGGAACATTTTCTCCAAGTCCTTTCTATACAAAAGAGATTGATGATTTCTGTCAGGAGGAAATCTATAAGAAAACCATGGCAGCCATGAAGGCAGAGGGGAGACCTTTTGTGGGCGTGTTATTTACAGGTCTGATGATTACAGAAAAGGGAACTAAGGTGCTGGAGTTTAATGCCCGGTTTGGTGACCCGGAGGCACAGGTTGTTCTTCCGCGGATGAAAAATGATATTATCGATGTTATGGAGGCGTGTATTGACGGAAAGCTGGACGAGATAGAGCTGGAGTTTGAGGACAACGCCGCTGTCTGTGTGGTACTGGCATCTGACGGTTATCCAGTGTCGTATGAAAAAGGTTTCCCGATTCAGGGTCTTAATACCTTTAAGGAAAAGGATGGTTATTATGTTTTCCATGCAGGCACAAAGCTTTCTGACGGACAGGTTGTGACAAACGGCGGACGGGTTCTCGGTGTTACAGCAAAGGGAGAGAATCTGGTAGAAGCCCGTGCCAATGCCTATGCGGCGACGGAATGGATTGATTTTGAGAACAAATATATGCGTCATGATATCGGTAAGGCGATTGACGAGCAATAAGAAAATGCACAAAGGAGGGGACTGTGATATAATTACAGTCCTTTTGCGTCGTTTTGTTTATTTTCCGTAATGTGTGGAAACCTTTATGGATTGGGTATAATAGAGAAGAAAGAACATGTAGATTGGAGAATAGAATGAATCAGAATTATACAAAGAGTGCCAATAACGCTCTGAAATATGCAAAAAAAATTGCATTGGAATTGACACAGGAATATGTGGGGAGTGAACATTTACTCCTTGGCCTGGTGAAAGAAAAAAACGGTCTGGCTTCGGCTGTTCTCGTGAAAAATGGTGTAGAGGAGGAACGATTGGAAAATCTGACAAGCCAGCTGATGATGGAGCATACCAATGTGGCATTGGCAAACAAGGCAGAATTTTCCAAGAGATGTCAGGATATTTTGGAGCTTGCCGATAAAGAAGCGGTGAAATTTAAGGCACAGCAGGTAGGCACGGAGCATCTTTTGATTGCAATTATAAAACATCCGGACAGTGTGGCATTCCGCCTTCTGACCGCTATGAATATCACCATTAGCAAGCTGTATGCGGATATACTGGCAGCCATGGGAATAGAGCCTTCTGTGGCAAAAAATGAGCTGAACAGTTTGAAATCCAAGGAGAAGAAGGGAAAATCCGCAACTCCGACACTGGACCAGTATTCCAGAGATTTTACGAAGCTGGCAAAGGAGGGAAAACTGGACCCGGTAGTAGGCAGGACGGAAGAAATGCAGCGTGTGGTACAAATTTTGAGCCGCAGAATGAAGAATAACCCTTGTCTGGTTGGAGAACCGGGTGTTGGTAAAACCGCCATTGTGGAAGGACTTGCCCAGATGATTACCGCAGGGGAAGTGCCGGAAACCGTTATGGGAAAGCGTCTGCTTTCGCTTGACTTGTCCGGAATGGTGGCAGGCTCCAAATATCGTGGTGAATTTGAGGAACGCATTAAGAAGTTAATTAATGAGGTTACCCAGGTGGGCAATGTGATTTTATTTGTGGATGAGCTTCATACCATTATAGGAGCAGGTGGTGCAGAAGGGGCAATTGATGCCTCTAATATTTTAAAGCCTGCGTTGTCCAGGGGTGAGATTCAGATGATTGGGGCAACCACAACGGCAGAATACCGCAAATATATTGAAAAGGATGCAGCACTGGAGCGCAGGTTCCAGCCGGTTACGGTCCATGAGCCTACGGAGGAAGAGGCAGTTGCAATTTTAAAGGGGCTTCGTTCCTGCTATGAATATCATCATGGACTTACGATTAGTGATGAGGCGGTAAATGCCTGTGTTAAGCTGGCGGTACGCTATTTGAATGACCGTTTTCTGCCGGACAAAGCAATTGATTTGATGGATGAAGCGGCGGCGAAGAAGAAGCTGGCAGCTTCCAAGGTGACTCCTCAGATGAAACAGGTGGAAAAGGAAATTGCGGCGTTAAATGTGGAGCTGGACCAGTCCTTTATGGACAATGATTTGGAAGCAGCCCATGAGACAAAGCTTGCAATCAAGCTGCTGGAGGAAAAACTGGACAAACTGAAAAAACGTCACGACAACAGTGCCAGACTCCAGAATTTAGTGCTGGATGAAGATGATATTGCAACGGTTGTGGCAGACTGGACGAAAATTCCGGTAAGCCGGCTGAAGGAAGAGGAATCAAAGAGGCTTCTTCATTTGGAGGATGTTCTCCATAAACGTGTCATTGGTCAGAATGAGGCGGTGGAGGCAGTTGCCAAGGCTATTAAACGGGGAAGGGTTGGATTAAAAGACCCAAAACGTCCAATCGGTTCATTTTTGTTCTTAGGACCTACAGGTGTTGGAAAAACCGAACTTTCCAAGGCTTTAGCAGAAGCGGTGTTTGGAGATGAGAAAGCGCTGATTCGTGTTGATATGTCGGAGTATATGGAGAAGCACAGCGTGTCTAAAATGATTGGTTCGCCTCCTGGCTATGTAGGCTTTGAGGAGGGCGGACAGCTAAGTGAACAGGTACGGAAGAATCCGTATTCTGTTATTCTGTTTGATGAGATTGAAAAGGCACATGTGGATATCTTTAATGTCCTGTTACAGATATTGGATGACGGACATGTGACGGATGCCCAGGGGCGGAAAGTGGATTTTAAAAATACCATTATTATTATGACAAGTAATGCCGGAGCCGCCCGGATTATGGAGCCAAAGAAATTAGGGTTTGCAGGTGAGTCTTCCGATGAGAAGGACCATGAATTTATGAAAAATGGAGTTATGGAGGAAGTGAAACGACTGTTTAAGCCGGAATTTCTTAACCGTATTGACGATATGATTGTCTTCCATGCGCTGACAAAGGATGAGGTTAAAGATATTGCAGACCTGTTGCTCCGCAATTTTGCGTTACGGGTAAAAAGCCAGATGGGTATTGAGTTAAAGTATGGCGAAGCGGTGAAAAATTATATTTTTGACAAGGGATATGACAAAAAATATGGCGCCAGACCGCTTAGAAGAGCTATTCAGAATGAGATTGAAGATAAGATGGCAGAGGAGATACTGGCGGGAACTATTGAGGCTGTCTCTTATACACATCTCCGAGCCCACGAGACTCGACGTCATCTC
>UQXF01000092.1 GCA_900544905.1 uncultured Clostridium sp. | reverse complement strand
GCGTAAGATCGTCGGCAGCGTCAGATGTGTATAAGAGACAGACATCTATCTGTTCAAAAAACGCTTTATAATTCAGAATATGGCTAATCTGGGGCATGCCGAGCAAATCATCATGGTTATGGAGAAGCAGTACCTGTTGCTTTTCATAATCCGGACGTGCAACATACCGCTGGTATATATGGATTAATTCTTTGCCGGTATAAGTGTCTTCTCTATGAATTCCAAGATACTCTTCAATGGAAACCTGTTTCATGCTGTCTAAGAAAAAAATTTTTTTATAGGAGCGGATTTCCTTAAAAATATCTATTTGAATAAGGCTTTTATCTGCTGAAAAGGGAATGCTCAGCAGGTCAGCCTTTTGCTTTAAATAAGGTAAATCAAAGCCCAGTCCGTTAAAATGAACCAGATGGGTAAAATCCCTGCAAAATGCGTCAAAGGCAGACAGCATTTCCTTTTCGCTGTAGCCGTCATCATTAAACCATTGCATTATCCGTATACTGTCCTTTTCGTACCACAGTGCACCGATTAGGTACAGGGTGGTATTTCTGGCAGCAAATCCGGTTGTCTCAATATCAAAAAACAGTAATCGGGATTCCGGATAGAAATATCTGTAGTATTCTGGTATGGGAAGCTGTTCGGTTTTTTCTGTGTATGTAAAGGTCTTCATATAGAATCTCTCCCAATATCAATATCTAGTAATTCTATAATAGCATAATTCATGATAATGTGCTATAATCAATAAAGCGAAAGAGAGAGTTTATCAATAAAGGGGAATTTTATGATTGGATATATCAAAGGTACGATAGAAGAGATTCTTGCAGATAGTGTAGTTTTAGAAAATAATGGAATCGGCTACCATATCTATACATCGGGAATGGTGTTAAACAGCATTACAGGCATGCATCAGAAAATGAAGCTGTTTACTTATATGTATGTCAGGGAGGATGAACTGTCGTTGTTTGGGTTTCCAACCAAAGAGGAGCTGGATACATTTAAGCTGCTGCTTGGCGTGAATGGAATCGGTCCCAAGGCGGCACTGGCGGTTTTAACAGTTTTATCGGTAAAGGAGCTTGCACTTGCCATTATGGCAGGGGACACGAAAGCAATTACGAAAGCAAACGGTATTGGTGCCAAGGGGGCGGGCAGAATAATCATGGAATTAAAGGATAAGCTGAAGCTGGATGACCTGTTTGTGGCACAGGAGGACGGAAGCGCAGAAGGTGTAGCAGGCAGTATGGCAGATGCCAGAGGCGGCGGGATTCAGGACACCGTACTTGCACTGGTAAGTCTTGGATATTCTGAATTTGAGGCTGTGAAAGCGGTTAAGCAGGTTCCGGGAGCAGATTCCATGGAGCCGGAAGCCCTGTTGAAGGAAGCATTGAAGAAATTATTTTAAAAATATATTAAATTTAGTAAAATGCAGTGGTATTCATATAATATAAAATATATAATGGAGTAATATGATAGACAGAATGATAAGTACCCAGATTCTTCCGGAGGATGTAAAGATTGAGAATAATCTAAGACCCACCATGCTTTCGGATTATATCGGGCAGGAAAAAGCAAAGAATAATTTAAAAGTATTTATTGAAGCGGCGAAGAATCGTGGCGAGGCATTAGACCATGTATTGTTATATGGACCGCCGGGACTTGGAAAAACCACCATGGCTTCCATTATTGCCAACGAGATGGGAAGCAGCCTTAAGATTACTTCAGGACCCGCCATTGAGAAGCCGGGAGAGCTGGCTGCCATTCTCAATAATCTGAATGAGAACGATGTGTTGTTTATTGATGAGATACACAGGCTGAACCGCCAGGTAGAGGAGGTTCTCTATCCGGCGATGGAGGATTTTGCGATTGACATTATGATTGGAAAGGGGCAGGCTGCCAGAAGCATCCGCCTGGATTTACCGCATTTCACCCTGGTGGGAGCAACAACAAGGGCAGGAATGCTGACAGCGCCGTTAAGAGACCGTTTTGGCGTAGTGAATCGTTTAGAGTTCTATACGAAGGAGGAGCTTTCCAGGATTGTGCTCCGGTCAGCAGAGGTATTAGAGGTTGCAATCGATGAAAGAGGCGCCATAGAGATTGCAAAGCGTTCCAGAGGAACACCGAGACTGGCAAACCGGCTGCTAAAGCGTGTCAGAGATTTTGCAGAGGTTTCCTTTGAGGGATATATCAGTGAAGAGGTTGCCAAGGAGGCGCTGGACCGTTTGGAGGTGGATTCCTTTGGTCTTGACCAGGTGGACCGGAATATTATTTTGACAATGATTGAAAAGTTCAGCGGTAAACCGGTGGGACTGGACACCCTTGCAGCAGCCATCGGCGAAGATGCGGGAACCATAGAAGACGTATACGAGCCGTATCTGATACAAAACGGGCTGATTTCCCGGACGCCGAGAGGCAGGGTGGCAACCGAAGCCGCATACCGGCATTTTGGACTTGCCCATTTACTGGAGGAGCGGAATTAATACGGAAAGAAAATAGTATGGAAAGGCGTGGTACAAATTATGACAGATAAGAATGATATTCCAGTGGTTATCAATGGACGGATTTATAACTTAAGCGGATATGAGGATACGGATTATTTGCAGGAGGTTGCAAACTATATGAATAGCAAGATTGCGGAGTGTAAGGCATCCGATGGCTTCCGCAGATTAAATGCAGAATATCAGAATATTCTTCTTGCGATTAATATAGCGGATGATTATTTCAAGGTAAAGAGTGAAACCGGAAAGCTCACTGCCCAGGATGATGAGAAGGAAAAGCAGATTTATGATTTGCGACATGAGGTGATAGAAACCCAGATTAAATATGAATCTGCCATGCGTCTGGTGGAGGAGTATAAGGAGCAGGTGAATGCCCTTCAAAGGAAGATTATCCAATTGGAAGCAGAAAAGACAAGACAGGAATGATACGATAAGGATGTATGCCTATGTCTGATATGGAGAATAAAAAAATGATACCTGAAATTTTAGCGCCGGCAGGCTCTATGGACGCCTTGAAAGCGGCGGTTTCTGCCGGTGCAGATGCGGTGTATCTCGGGGGCAGCAGATTTGGTGCAAGAGCCTTTGCAGACAACTTTGATGAAACCGCATTGATACAGGCAATTGAATATTGTCATATATATGGTGTTAAGGTTTATCTGACTGTTAACACCTTATTTCGTAATGAGGAAATAAAGGAACTCTATGATTATCTGGCACCATTTTATAAGGCGGGCTTAGATGCGGTGATTGTGCAGGATTTGGGAGTTATGCTCTGTATTCACAACTGGTTTCCGGAGCTGCCAATCCATGCCTCTACCCAGATGACCATTACCACGGAATATGCATATACGCTTTTGAAGGATTATGGTGTGACGAGAATTGTTCCTGCCAGAGAGCTTTCCATGGAAGAAATTAAAGGTCTTAAAACCGGCATAGGGGCTCCGGAGGTGGAGGTATTTGTCCAGGGGGCGTTGTGTTATTGTTATTCCGGTCAATGTCTGATGAGCTCCATGTTAGGAGGGCGAAGCGGCAACCGGGGACGATGCGCCCAGACCTGCCGTCTGCCATATAGGGTTTTTGATGCAGCAGGGCAGCGGATAGATACAGCAGGAGCGCATATCTTAAGCCCAAAGGATTTGTGCGGTTTAGAGGCAGTGCCGGAATTAATCCGGGCAGGGGTGGATTCCTTTAAGATTGAAGGCAGAATGAAGAAGCCGGAGTATGTTGCGGTCTGCGTCAGGGCATACCGGGAAATTGTAGGTGCGGTATTGGATGGCAGGTATTCTACTGAGCTGGTGGATGCATATAAGAGTGAAATGGCAGAGGTTTTTAACCGGGGTGGATTTACCAGGGGATATTATTACCAGAAAAACGGAAGGGATATGATGTCCGTAAAAAATCCCGGAAATACCGGCGTGTTAATTGGAACTGTGATAGATATATATAAGAACCAGATTCAGATAAAGCTTAAGAAACCGGTATATAAAGGAGATATTCTCGTACTGGATGGTAAAAAAGACAAAATTACACTGACATGTAATGTGGACGCAGAGCAGGGGAAGAAGATTACCCTGAATGTTCCTAAAAATCAGGAAGTTGTTAAAAATTCGGCAGCAGTAAGGATGCTTTTAAAGCCTTTGATGAATGAGCTGGGCGAAATTATACAGCAGGAGCCAGAGCTTCCGTTGAAGGGAAGGATAGAACTGCTTACCGGATTTCCGGCGAAGCTTACATTGTCCGTAAATATGAAAGGAAAGGAATACTCCGTTACACAGACAGGAGAGCTGGTGGAAAAGGCGTCTGCCAGACCGGTTACAAAAGAGCTGGTGATGGATAAAATAGGGAAAACCGGTAATACAAGATATTTTTTTAAGAATTTTGAAAACAATATATCAGCAGATGCGTTTTATTCTTTAAAGGAGCTTAAGGATTTGAGAAGAAATGCAATCAGGAAGCTGGAATTGCAAATCCTTTCGTCCGGCAGAAGATTCACGGAAAAGCGGGCAGATATGCCGGAAGAAAGGGATATGTGGAGGCAGAGCGCCACAGACAGGCTTCCACAGCCGGAGGATGAACAGGCTTTGGATGTAGCGGTAATGGTATCCGGAATCCAACAGTTTAATGTTGTAAAAAAAGATTCCCGTATAAGAAAAATATATCTGGATTTGCAGTATTTTAAAAATGAGGATATAATAACCATTATAAGCGATAATAGAGAGAAAGAATTATATCTGGTTCTGCCTCCGGTTCTGCGCAGGTGGTTTCTGGAGGATGTGGCAGGTTTATCTGGATTAGAGAAACAAAGCATATCCGGTGTTGTTGTCCGGAATCTGGATGAGCTGGCGTATCTGCACCATACAGGCTATCAGGGCAGAATTATTACTGATAACAGCCTTTATGTGATGAATGATTATGCCGCAGCATTGATACGGAGCGTTTTTCCGGATGCCCGGGTTACGGTTCCTGTGGAATTGAACCAGCGGCAGATAAAAAAATTATTGTTTACCCAATGGGATTGGGAGATGGAGGTTTATGGATACCAGCAGCTTATGGTGAGCGCACAATGTCTGCAAAATACCGTAAAGCATTGCAGTCATACAAGTGAGACATTCCGGATGCAGGACAGGTATCACAAATCCTTTTTTGTTTCCTGTATCTGCAAATACTGTTATAACATTATTTATAATGGCATTCCGACGGTTCTTTTTGATTTGGTGCAGGAAGAATTTAACGGAAATGGTGTCCGGCGTCTGCATTTTACAAAGGAAAATAAAGAGGAAGTACAGAAGGTGTTAGATGTTTTCTTTGGTGGGAAAAGCTATGACGGAGATAAAACCAGGGGACATTACAATCGTGGAGTAGAATAAATGGCGAGTATTATAATCAACGTATCAAAGTATATTATTTTAATATTGATGGTGCTGTATACACTGTCGTGTTTTACTGTTTTCAAGGAGGGCAGTGAGGCAGAAAAGAACCAGAAGCTGAATAAACAGATTATTTATGTTTTTCTGATTCATTTTCTGTGTTATCTGACACTGGCGTTAAGTGATACAGAGCATATGATGGAAATTGTAATTTTTTACGGGCTGCAAATTTTTGTGGCGACCATTTATATGTATATTTATCATTATATTTATCCGTATTCCTCAAGGGTTATAACCAATAATATGAGTTTTCTTCTGCTGATTGGATATACGATGCTGACAAGGCTTGATTTTTCCAAGGCAAAAAAACAGTTTGTGATTGCCACGGCTTCGCTGATATTGGTATCAGTAATCCCGCTGATTATGGATAAATACAAAAATCTGAGAAATTATGGCATTGTCTATGGAATTATCGGAATTCTTGCATTAAGCTCGGTGTTTGTTATCGGTGTGGAGCAGTATGGCTCCAGAAACTGGATAAGACTGTTTGGTATTACAGTCCAGCCATCGGAATTTGTTAAAATTTTATTTGTTTTCTTTATTGCAAGTATGCTGTCCAAGAGCAGGGATTTTAAACAGATAGTCATTACCACAGCCTTTGCCGGTGTGCATATGATGGTTCTGGTGCTGGAAAAGGATTTAGGTGGAGCACTGATTTTCTTTGTTATTTTCATATGCATGATATATGTGGGAACAGGCAGGGTAAGATATCTGATTGCTTATATTGCCGGTGGTTTTGCCATGGCTGGTCTGGCATTTCTGCTCTTTAAGGACAAGCTGTTTGACCACGTTATGGTGCGTGTCAATGTCTGGAGAAATCCATGGGAGGATATCAGCGGTTCCGGATATCAGATTACCCAGTCCCTGTTTGCTATAGGCAGCGGTGGATATTTTGGCTCAGGACTCACAAAGGGTTCTCCGGATGTGATTCCCGTAAGTGAGAGTGATTTTATTTTCTCTGCGATTTCGGAGGAATTTGGTGTATTATTTGCACTGGCACTGATTTTAGTGTGTTTTAGCTGTTTTATATGCTTTATAAATATCGCTATGAAGGTTCGTAACCGTTTTTACAAGACTATGGCGTTTGGATTTGCAGTCTGTTACATTTTCCAGACCTTTTTGTCCATTGGCGGAGTCACAAAATTCATTCCGTGTACGGGAGTTACGATACCGCTGGTAAGTTATGGAGGAAGCTCGGTGTTAAGTTCCCTTGTGATGTTCTCCATCATGCAGGGAATCAGTACGATTGAAAATAAAGAGGCTAAGAAAATTGAAGAAGAAAGAAGAAAAATTGAACAAAACGCCAGGGAAACAAAAAAAGCATAAAAAAAGGGAAATTGACCGTAAGCTGCTGACACCCGACCAACAGGCGTTTCTGGAAAAAGAAGAAAAAATTGATAAGATTAATGAGAAATTAAACCGTCCGATACTTGGTATTACGTATTTGTCTGCGTTTTTAATAATCGGATTAATGGCGTACATTTTACGGTTTATGATTGTGGAAAAGGATGAGGTGATTGCCAATGCCGCCAATTCCAGACTGGACAAATATGCGGCAGATGTAATCCGTGGGGATATTGTAACCAGTGATGGCAAAATCGTAGCCACCAATGATGGGGAAACACGATATTATCCATATGATAATCTGTTTGCCCATGTAGTGGGATATTCCGAGTATACCAAGGCAGGCATTGAGCTTGTTGGCAATTATTATCTGTCTGACAGCCATGCAAATGTGCTGGAGCGCTTTATTAATACGCTCCGGGAGGAGAAGAACGAGGGAGATACCATTGTCTCCACCTTAAATTATGATTTGCAAAAGACAGCTTATGAAGCTCTTGGCAGTGCAGATGGTGCGGTGGTGGTTATGGAGCCGGATACCGGCAAAATTCTGGCTATGGTTTCCAAGCCGGACTTTAACCCCAATCATATTGATGAAGTGTGGGCAGAGGCAAACCGGGAGGATTCGGACAGCTCCGTATTGTTAAACCGCGCAACCCAGGGATTATATCCCCCGGGCTCTACCTTTAAGGTTTTGACAACCTTAGCCTATATGAGGCAGAATCCCCGGAAATATGAGGACTATACCTATAATTGTTCCTCTGAAGAGGAAATATTCAATGGGGTATCCGTACATTGTTTCGGAAGAAAAATTCATGGGGAGCAGGATTTGTCACAGGCACTTGCCAATTCCTGTAATCAGGCCTATGCAGATATTGGCATTGGCTTGAATGTGAATAAATGGCGGGATACATTGGAAAGCTTTTTATTTAATAAGTCTCTTCCGTATACAGATGCCAGTGCCACAAGCCGTTTTTATCTGGACAGCAAATCGGATAAGGGATATATTCCCCAGACCGCATTTGGACAGGGTGACACTCTGATAACACCACTTCATAACGCCATGATTATGTCCACAATTGCCAACGGCGGACTGATGATGAAACCATATTTTATTGACAGCATTGAGAATTATAAGGGAACCCGCATAAAGAAATTTTCTCCGGACTCCTATGATACGTTAATGACAGCGGAAGAGGTGGAGGCATTGACCCCATATCTTAGAAAGGTTGTAACAGAGGGAACAGCAGCAAGCTATTTTGCAGGAGCATCCTACGAGGCGGCAGGGAAGACCGGAACAGCGGAATATGCAAATGGTGCGCATGATTACTCCTGGTTTGTGGGATACAGCAATGTGGAAGACCCGGATGTAGTAGTCAGCATTATCGTGGAGGAGTCTGATGTAAACGGCATCAAGGCAAGCGCCATAGCCAGAAGTATTTTTGACCAGTACTATAAATAAATATTTAGATTTACCTTGCGTTTTTATTCATAAATTGCTATACTTGGTTTAATTAGGCAACACACCATGTGTTCGTAAAGCCATATTTACAAACAGGTCTTTACAGTATAGGAGGAACAGCTATGATAGAAGCAGTAAGCTGTGGCGGTGTGGTAATCTTCAGAGGTAAGGTGTTGTTACTTTATAAGAACTATAAGAACAAGTATGAAGGCTGGGTTCTGCCGAAGGGTACGGTAGAAGAAGGTGAAGAGTACAAGGAAACGGCGCTTCGTGAAGTCAGAGAGGAAACAGGAGTAAGCGCACAGGTTATCAAGTATGTGAATAAAAGTAATTATACTTTTAATACCGCATATGACGTAGTGAATAAAGATGTACATTGGTATCTGATGATGGCTGACAGCTATTACAGCAAACCTCAACGGGAAGAGTACTTTATGGATTCCGGATACTACAAGTACCATGAGGCATATCATTTATTGAAGTTTCCCAATGAGAAACAGATATTAGAGCAGGCCTATGGTGAGTATCAGGATTTGAAACAGAGTAATCTGTGGGGCTCAAAAAAGTATTTTTAGGGAAAAGAAAAAGAAGCTGGGAAGGATTCTGGCTTCTTTTTATATACATTGGATAACAGTGTTTATGAGAAAGCAAATTTTGCAAAACGCATTTTTCAGGGAGAGGGTATCCGTTATGAAGAAAAAAAGGATAATAAATATACTGATGGTGTTCTGTCTGCTGGCGGCATTAGGCTGTGGTGGTTATCTGGCGTATTATTATTACAACAGCAGTAAAAGTGAGAGCGCAGTGGAGGGACTGCGGGATAAAATCGCAGATGAGGATACCGGAGATAAAAATGCAGCTGCAAATGACAAACCGGAAATGGTTGAAGTGGATGGGAAAATAATACAGAAGAAGTTTGAACAGTTGTACCGGGAGAACCATGATTTTATCGGATGGCTCACAATCGAGGATACAAATGTAGATTATCCCGTTATGTATACTCCGGAGGACGGGGAAAATGGAGAGTATTATATTCACCGGGATTATGACAAACAGTATTCTGCCGCAGGTCTTCCTTTTGTGGACGCCAACTGTGAAATCGAGAATCCAACGGATAATCTGATTGTTTACGGACATAACATGAATTCGGGAAAGATGTTTCATGATATTTTGCAATATGAGGATAGGGAGTTCTATAACAGTCATAAGACCTTTCGTTTTGATACAATCTATGGGGATGGTGTCTATGAGGTGGTGGCAGCCTTTTATGGGCAGATTCTGCCAGAGGAGTCTGCTGCATTTAAGTATTATGAATTTGTCAATGCCGGCAGTGAAGAAGAGTTTTTGGATTTTGTGGAGAATGTAAAAAAGATGTCGGTGATTGATACCGGGGTAGAAGTAAAGTATGGAGATAATCTAATTACGTTGTCTACCTGTGCATATCATGTAGAGGATGGGCGCTTTGCAGTTATTGCAAGGAAGATACAATAAATGGGCAGTCAGATTCATATTTTTGGGCTTGACAAACTGCCCGTGACACTATATAATCATTTTCGTTGGTTTCAACATGCCGATGTGGCGGAATTGGCAGACGCACCAGACTCAAAATCTGGCGGTGGTGACATCGTACGGGTTCGACTCCCGTCATCGGCAGTATGTTAAAGATATGTCGGAATTCTTGATTTGAAACAAAATATGATTTATTAAATGTAGCGTATAAAGATTTCAATTTGAAAAAGGGAACAGTTGCATTGCTGCAGTATCTTGTACATAAGTCCAACAAGGAGCAGTGTTTCCCGGCAGTGGAAACGATAGCTTCAGCGCTTGGTGTATGCAGACGTACAGTTCAGTACAACATGCGCAAGCTGGAAAAAGCAGGTTATATCATCCGGAAAGACCGCTGGTATAACCACCAGCAGCTTACCAACCAGTATGTATTTAACCTGGGAGTGACAGAAGATGTTCATGGAACACAGAGGTATTCGGATGCGGAAAAGGAAATGATAGCTGGTTGTTTCAACAGCATTGAGAATACCGGGAATGAAATGAAAGAGGATGGCGTCCAGGTGGAAGAAAACCAGGGAGGAATAAACAAGGCTACAGAAATCCTTAGGATATATAATATGTCTCTGTCTGGCAGGGAGAAGCTGCTTTTAATCTATCTTCTTCACAGAGCAGACAAAAAGGGTCTGGTTTATGATGTTCCTGATACATATATGAATGCAATCGGAGTGGGGCAGGCAACATTTGTAAAATTATTGAAGAAGCTGCAGGCCAGGAAGCTGATAAGGGTGCGTTTGGCAGGCATTTCGGGCAGAAAACTGCTGTTGGTTAAATTGACGAATGAGATACAGGTTCAGGAAGAAGCATCCGCAGATTGTGACACCCAGGTCTTTGTGCAGATTCCACAAAAAGCAGTGGTAAAACAAAAATCCCCAAGGATTGTTGCATGGAAAAAACTGTTTAAAGCATGCATGCCATGCAGGGACTGGATGCGGAAATTCCTTAAGAAGGTCAGAATTATATTGCGGCTATAAATCATTTTAATCAAAAATTGCACCCTATCTATACTATAACCAGAAAGAAAAAAATATTATATACAGGGAAAGTAGTATATATAATATACAGGTTATGGGAAAAGTACAGGTATGTGTAAATAATAGAATATGGGAAATGGAAGAAGAGGACAGCAGTGTTCTCTTTTTTTGTATGTAAATTGGAAAAGGAGGAAGGACATGGATGTTTTGATAAGGAATTTAGAAGAGTCAACTGCCAGAACCCTGGATAAGAAAGCCCAGCGAGCTGGGATGTCAAGACAGGAATATCTGCTGTTGTATCTGAACCGGCTGGCATCAGTGGATGCTTATCAGGAAGAAAGAGGGGAATATTCCACTCTGGTAAAAAAGATAGTGTCAAGTGACGTATGAAAAAACGTGACAAAGAAAAAAGCATTTGCGCACCTTGAAAACTGTAGATATTTTAGGTTGTGGTGGAGTGACGCCACCCTTGACAGCACAACAAGAACTGCTGGAAGATCGTTACCGACGGCGAAGAACTCAAGAACAGTTATATTTTCTCCGTCTCTTACAGCAGTGTAGCAGTTCTTTTATGAGCCATCAAGGGCATGCTGCTTATGCAGTGGCTGTTTTTTACCGCTGGCTCAGAATCTAAGAACAGTTAGAGCCTTCGGCTTGTTGCATTTTAAGTATTGCTTGTTGACCGAGGAAGATAAGAAGTTGCCATTTGCCCGGCATGTTGGTTGCACCTTTTAACATATCGACTTCATTTAATGCTTTGTAACCATTGTGTTTGTGAGGCCGAAGGAAGTTATAGTAGGCAACCCAGAGAGCTAGGTCGTAGTTGGCACCGTCGATGTTATCGAAGCCGTTAGTAGGTCTGTAAGACATTTTATAAGTGCGGTTGAGACGTTCAATCATCTGCTTATAAGGACGGAATTCTTTTGATACTTCATCGTCGTTGGTAAGTCCAATAACCTGAGTGATGTCAAACTTGATTTTGCCTTTTGACTGTACAAAGAATTGTTGGGCTGCAAGAGGATAAGCACTGTAACCATCTGCGATAAACTTGAATTTTTCCGGTAGTTCTTTTAGATGTTTGAATGCCATACGCATTGACAGAATACATGGACCAACACCACGGTTATCCGATATTTGATATCCGATAATAGAACGTTTGGCAGCATCCATAATGAACCAAATGTAGCCTTTAACACCACGGATTTTTATATATGTTTCATCTGCAGTAAAGACATTTCCAACCTGATAGGAATAGTTGTCTGTAAAAGGTTTGATGCATACAGCCGCCGTTTTTAGATAGTTTGCGACCTGCTGATGGGAGATTTTGATTCCATGGATATCGTTTAAAGCCTGGGCAGTTTTTCTTAAAGAAAGTCCAAGATTTACTTTGTAAGAAAGACATAATCCCATGACATTTTGGTCAAATTTAGAGAACTTAAGAGAAGAAGCATTTTTAGGTAAAGTGTTTAAGTCCATGTTGAAGAAATCTATCTGGAATTCCCGGTAGATGTAGTGGAGTTTGTATTTATACTTGTTAGATTCCAGGTCTCCTTTATCAACCTTTTTGAGATTGTGAAGATAGTAAGGACATTTCTTGTTGATACATTTATGTACAACGAAGTGTTTACGATTTTTCTTATGTTCGAGAGTGTGGTTGCAGTGAGGACATTTTAAAACATGGGTTTTGGAAAATCTGGATTCGGCAGCAGGTTTAAATCGAGATTGACATACCTTGCAAAGTAGTTGGGACTGTTTCTTTCCATCGTTCCACATAAGGTATTGAAACGGAGCATTACAAGAGAAACAGCGACAGTTTTCAGGAACATTACATTCGCCATGATGGAATACCGGCTTAATGTTTTTGTGATAACGTTGTTCATAGTAGCCGATGAGGTCCTTCCAATCCCATTCCTGTTCATAGGATATGATTTTGGGAAGCTGATCAATCTTGAACTTTTGGTACTTTGGAGAGTGTGAATCATCGAAAACCCATTGTTTAAGAGGTATGTATCTACAGATAAAGTTTAAAAGTTGACCAATAATCTTATATTGGTATTGAATTAATTGAATCAAATACATTATAATGTCCATAGGTGATTACCTTTCTATACGGATAATTGTTTTGTCGCAGATTCAATTATACTGGTTATTTAGGGGGTAGTCACCTTTTTTGTGCAAAACCCTTGAAAATAAAGAGTTAGTATAATAATCTCTCGGAATCCTGAGTGATTATATCCAGCACAACTGGTAATGAACATTG
>UQXF01000091.1 GCA_900544905.1 uncultured Clostridium sp. | reverse complement strand
ACATATTTGTTACATTTGTACAACGCAGGCTTTCAAAAATTGAGTTTCGCAATTGCCTATATCTAATCTTACTTTAACGGTTTCCATACATCTCTTCATAATAATTCTGGTACTCACCTGAAATAATGGTCTCCCACCACTCCTTATTATCCAGATACCACTGGATTGTCTTTTTAATGCCATCTGCAAATTTCGTCTCCGGCAGCCATCCGAGCTCATTATGAATCTTTGTCGGGTCAATGGCATAGCGCATATCATGTCCCTTCCGGTCTGTAACATAGGTAATCAGGCTTTCCGGTTTTCCGAGCTCTTTGCATATAATCTTGACGATATCAATATTCTTCATTTCATTGTGTCCGCCAATGTTATAGACCTCGCCAACACGACCCTTATGGATAATCAAATCAATCGCCTTGCAATGGTCCTCCACATAGAGCCAGTCACGGACATTTTCACCCTTTCCATATACCGGAAGCGGCTTGTCATTTAATGCATTGGCAATCATAAGCGGAATCAGCTTCTCCGGAAAATGATACGGGCCGTAATTATTAGAGCACCGGCTGATTGTTACTGGCAGTCCATAGGTTCTATGATATGCCAGTACCAGCAAATCTGCACTGGCCTTGGATGAGCTGTAAGGACTGCTGGTATGAATCGGGGTTTCCTCGGTAAAGAACAAATCCGGACGGTCCAATGGCAAATCGCCATATACCTCATCCGTAGATACCTGATGATAGCGTGTAATGCTATATTTTCTGCAGGCATCCATCAATACTGCGGTTCCTTTAATATTGGTATCCAAAAATACCTCCGGATTCTCAATGGAACGGTCAACATGGCTTTCTGCTGCAAAATTCACCACAATATCCGGATGCTCCTCTTCAAACAGCTTATAGACCGCTTCACGGTCCGTAATGCTTTCCTTTACAAAACGAAAATTCGGGTTATCCATTACCGGTGCAAGGGTGGATAAATTCCCTGCATAGGTCAGACAATCCAGACAGATAATCCGGTAATCCGGATACTTGTCTAACATATGAAAAATAAAGTTGCTTCCAATAAATCCGGCTCCACCGGTTACAATAATTGTCATAATATACTCTCCTTTTCTAATTTAAAGCCTTAATGAAGTACGTCAAGATATTTTCCATCTAAGACATCCTTCAGATACTGTCCGTACTGATTTTTCTTGAGAAGCTCATATACCTCTAAGACCTCCTCCTTGGAAATCCAGCCATTTAAGTATGCGATTTCCTCTAAACAGGCAATCTTACGGTGCTGATGAGTCTCCATGGTCTTAACAAAATTAGTGGCTTCTACCAGACTTTCATGGGTTCCGGTATCCAGCCATGTGAAGCCCTGTCCCAATAATTCCACATTTAATTCACCGTTTTCCAGATAAATGCGGTTCAGGTCTGTAATTTCCAACTCTCCTCTGGGACTTGGCTGCAGATTCTTAGCATATTCCACTACACGGTTATCATAGAAATATAGCCCTGTGACACAGTAATTGCTCTTTGGCTCTGCAGGCTTCTCCTCAATGGAAACTGCCTTTCCCTCAGAATCAAATTCCACAATACCAAACCGTTCCGGGTCATCCACATAATAACCAAATACGGTGGCACCCTGTCCGCTTTCCGCATTTCCGACAGCCGCCTTCAGACGCTTTTTTAAACCATGTCCGGCAAAAATGTTATCTCCCAGCACCATTGCCACAGTATCATTTCCTATAAATTCCTCTCCAATGATAAACGCCTGTGCCAGACCGTCCGGACTTGGCTGAACCGCATAGGTAAGCTCTACTCCAAACTGATGCCCATCCCCTAATAAATCCCGGAAACGCGGTGTATCCTGCGGAGTTGAAATGATTAGTATTTCCCGGATTCCTGCATTCATCAAAACGGACATAGGATAATAAATCATTGGCTTGTCATAAATCGGTAATAGCTGCTTACTGGTTACCATGGTAAGGGGATACAGTCTTGTCCCTGAGCCGCCTGCCAGAATAATTCCCTTCATAAACTATAATACCTCCTTTTCATTTCATAACAAAGATTACGATTAGTATATACACTTTTCCAGCTGTTATTTGCATTATAAAAGGTGACGTTACGTCACCTTCAAGTACTTTTTATTATTTTTTACAAATAAATATGCCAGCCTCTTTTGTTATATGAAAGCCCTTCTCTGTTTTCTTCTCCACAAAACCCCTGAAATCCTTGTACCGCTCTAAAATATACTGATTCTGGTTGCCATGACAGGACAAAATATATTCAATAAGCGGTTCTGCTTTGTCCACATTCAGAGCATCATCATACACTCTTTTCTCCACTTCTCTGAAATATGGCTTTAATATTCCCTCTCCATTCTCCAAGCCGAAATGCTCATACAGCTTATCTGCCGACAACGTGATTAAATGCTGGAAATCTTTTACCAGCTCTGTAATTTCTTTCATATGCATTGCTCCATAGGTGCTGCATATAAACCTTCCCCCTGGTTTCAACACTCTGTCCACTTCACCCAGAACCTGGTCGATATCTTCACAATAAAAAAGAACATGATTTGCAATGATACGGTCAAAGCTCTCCTTTTCACAGGGAATATTATGACAGTCAATAACCTGAAACTCAAACCTTCCATGCCCTGTTTCCTTCTGCTGCTCTTCTAACTGTCCCAGCTCACGTCTCGTATCCCGCAGCATTCCCTCAGAAATATCACTTAATATTATCTGTACCTGCTTCGGAATACACTCATAATTTTCCTTCCAAATGGCTCCATTTCCACATCCAAGCTCCAAAATCCGCATATTTTCTGCAATTTCACACTGCTCATACACCCATGGAAACCATCCCTGAGGATTTGTAGAATACAGCCTGTGCAGATTAATTCTTGCTGAAATATTCGTGGAATTCTGATACTGGCTTTTCAGGGAACTCTCCATATTAGTCAGATGAATCAAATCAAGCATCTGGCTCCAGTCAATATTCTGATTCGCTGTAAGCGCCTCCGTTGTGTCTTCAATTGCCTTTGCAACCATCTGCATCTGTTCAATACGGTCCTTTACCAGCTTTAGCTGAAGCTTTAAGGAATTGCGTAGCATCTGGTAATCCAAATCCTCCACCACCATATTCCTTATATCCTCCAGAGAAAATCCGAGATATTTCAATAAAAGAATCTGCTGCAGCCTCACAAAATCTTCATCAGTATAAAATCTTGCTCCAGACTCATTTACATAAGAAGGCTTTAATATATTCTGTTTGTCATAAAATCGGATTGTCCGCACTGAAATATGTGCCATCTTTGCAAACTCTCCGGAGGTATAATACCCTGAAGGCCGCATATCCTATTATCTCCTGTCATTATAGAGCTATTTCTACCACATGCTCCACTTTATCTGCCCAGTCAACCAGACGATTCGCTGATGTCCTTATTTCCTCCACCGACTCTTCTAAATTGTCCATGCGTTCTTCTAAGCTGCTCAATCGAACATCCACTACCTGTAGATGCTCTTCCACCTTTTCCAGACGCTCAACAACCGGCTTTAATTCAACTTGCATACAGGTTCTGACAACAATTGTAACCGCATTCAAATCTTCCTTTGTTAACATATGTCCATCCTTCTTTCACAAATCAAAATATTTGTTCAAAATTTATCTATAAAAATCCTTAACTGCCTCCGCCACAGAACTTATCTCATCCTCCGTCAACCCATAAAACATAGGCAGTCTCACCAGACGGTCACTTTCCCTGGTTGTGAATTTGTCCTCACCATGGAATCTGCCATATTTCCTGCCTGCTTCCGAGCTGTGCAACGGAACATAATGAAATACTGCACCGATATCCTTCTCCTTCAGATAACAGATTAAGCCTGTCCGTTCCTCTAAATCCCTGGTCTTAATATAAAACATATGTGCATTATGCTTACACTCCTCCGGAACGAATGGCAGTTCAATACAGCCTTTTTCCGCTAAATTCTTCAACTCATAATAATACTGTTTCCAGGATGCTATCCTCTTTTCATTCATCTCGTCTGCAATCTCCAGCTGGGCATAGAGATACGCTGCGTTTAACTCGCTTGGCAGATAAGAGGAGCCTGCCTCCACCCAGGAATATTTATCAATCTCTCCACGGAAAAATTTACTTCGGTTTGTTCCCTTTTCCCGGATAATTTCAGCCATTTCCACATCATCCCTGTCTTTAATCAGAATCGCACCGCCCTCACCCATACTGTAATTCTTTGTTTCATGAAAGCTGTAACATCCAAAATCACCAATTGTGCCGAGGGCTTTTCCCTTATAAAATGCATTTACTCCTTGTGCTGCATCCTCCACCACATACAGTGAATGCCTCTTTGCAATATTCATAATCGTATCCATTTCGCAGCCAACTCCTGCATAATGAACCGCCACGATGGCTCTTGTCTTCTCTGTTATAGCAGCCTCAATTAAAGTCTCATCTATATTCATCGTATCCGGACGGATATCTACAAACACAATTTTAGCTCCCCTTAATACAAAGGCATCTGCTGTTGAGACAAAGGTATAGGATGGCATAATTACCTCATCCCCCGGTTTAATGTTACATAATAATGCTGCCATCTCAAGTGCCGAAGTACAGGAGGTTGTAAGAAGTGCCTTTTCCGTCCCTGTATTTTCTTCTATCCATGTATTACAGCGTCTTGTAAAGGAACCATCCCCACAAATTTTATGATTCTGGATTGCTTCCTTAATATATTGTTCTTCCCTGCCAACATAAGGCGGCCTGTTAAATGGTATCATCTCTCTACCTCTTCTCCCATCTGATTGTATATATTTCAAGTGATTCATCCTGTAAAATGCATGTTCTTTTGTATTTACACTGTTTCCACTAATTTTTTTATAATGGTTTCATGCTGTTCCAATTTCTCACCATGGAATTGTACTATCTCAACTAATGGTTCTACATAATCGAGTTTGTTTTCTATTTCCGCAATCTGTTTACGACATTCTATTCTTTTTACATACAAATCAGTTGTTTCATAAAGTGTATTCACCTTTGGTATCAAATCATTCTCTATGACAGCAAATTTATCATGCATGTAATTTTCTATATTATTCTGTTGTTGTTCCATACCATCCATGCGCTGTTCTATACCACCCATGCGATGTTCCATGCCATCCATGCGCTGTTCTATACCACCCATGCGATGTTCCATGCCATCCATGCGATGTTCTATACCATCCATGCGATTGTCCAGACACCGGAATCCAGAATGCATTTTCTGCTCTAATCTATCTATATGGTGGTTCTGGTCCTCAAATAAATCTTTAATATTCTGCAAATCTTCCTGAGTCAACATATATGCTTCCCCCCTTCTGTAAAATATTAAGTAAGTATACGCATACTAGCACAAAAAAGACCCACTGTCTATAATTTTGAACGAAAGTTAAAAATAAAAATTATTTGTTCAAAATTACAAAATGACTTAAACATCTATCTCTGTCAATTCATTATCCTTCACCCCAACAGCCAGTATCACAGAATACACCACAACCAGCAGTGCATTTATACAGAGATACAATAACGCCGCCCCCAGCATTCCTTTCGCCAGCACAAAATACTTTCCAAATATCACAGAGAGAATTGCAGCGACAACATAACCGATGGCGATGTAATTCTGTTTCCGGATGGTGGTAATGGGTACATTGAGATAATATGCCACAGCATAAAACCCACCGCCTAACAGTAACACTGCAAATTCCGTCTGGTATGCCGTTAAATCCACATTATACAATACCGATAATATCGGCAGTCCCAGCAGCAGCCCCCCTACAATCACCACTACCGTTAATCCGGTAACAATCAGACATTGTCTGCATACACTTTTGCTAAACTCCTTTTTATCCTTCTTTTCCCATATATCACCCAAATCCTTTACCATGGGCTGGTAAATAAACTGGTTCAAAAGCGTGATTACAAAAACCGGCATCATAATGTAACCAAAGACAGCCTGCACCTCTTCTCCCATATATGCATCAATCATATACTTTGGCACATTTCCAATATAAATGGATAGAGTGATTCCTATACACAAGGGCAGACAGATTTTCAGCAGCTTCCGTACAGGACTCCATTGAAATCCGGAAACAACCGTCCGGGTAACCCCGAATGTACTTTTTATCAGATAAATGTCCAATATAACAGAGCTTACAATACCTCCCAGAAGAGAAATATATATATCTGCTCCAGCCAGTACTAAGATACAGATTAATGCAGTAGACACAAACAACCGAACTGCCATAATCTTCGCACCGACATCCAGTCTGCCTGTCTGCTGGTATCTGCCTATATACACATCCTCAAATGCATCCAGTAATTTTAAGATTGTAACCTCACAGAGAATGATACCCTTTTCAACTGAATAACCACGAAGGATAAAGCAATATGCCAGATAAATAAAAAACAAGCCCAGTGTCAGCAATGTGGTGCAGCATCTGCAATAGAAATAATCACTGAAGGTAAATTTCTCCTTTACATCTGTTACCTGGTAATTCCGAATCCCATACTTACAGATTGACAGAAAAAGATTTGCAACCGCATAGGCAATGGTAACCATACCTGCGACCGTCAATCCCTGCCTGTAGGATATAAAAATCAAAATAATTGCCGCCTGTCCCGCATTTAATGCTCCACCTAATGCATTCCAGATTACACTGGTGCGCTTCATGTTCTGTTCCTTTCCCAAAATCCATCTTTTCAGCATGCTTACCTGTCATCTCCTGCTTCCACAATTTTCCCCTGCTCTATCGTGTAATAGGTTTTAAAATCCTCCAGATTATCATCAAACACAAACCGGTATACATATACCATCTGCTCAATATCCTCTTCAATCACAAAGCCCCTTGCATTAAAGTTCTCCTGCAGATAGAGATAAAAACATACTGGCAGTTCTTCCTCATCTATCAGGTGTTCCTCAATTATATTTTCGTTAAAAAGCAGATATACATCATCCCGTTTCACTACCTCTGCCGATAAATCATCTATATTATTCAGCTCCAATCTTCTGTTATAATTATCAGAATGATAAGCGCTTCCACCCCATGGTATCATATTCGACAGCCCTTTGCCAGTATATACGGACCATGGACTGATATTAGTGTAAACAGAAGGTGCGTATATATAGGTATTTCCAGAGTGCTTTAACACATATTCTTCCGTTTTTCTGCTCTTTTCCATTACTTTTTCTTTATATGCATTCCTGACCGGGTCAAATGTGTAATCCAGAACAAGACTGCTGCAGCATAAAAGCCCTAAAAATAACAATATCTTAAATACCCTGTCCTCTTTTTTCTTTATCTGATAATGATTCATTATCAGAATACAATTAATCACAACTGCCGGAAGCAATACAACAAATAAAGAACGGTATAGCATTCTCCCCTTTAACAGCTGATACAGCAAAAGCAGGACGCTTCCCAGATTGTTCATGCAGATAAAATAAAGCTTTCTGGCATTAAAACAAATCGTAACAGAAAGGATTACAAAAAATGCAGATGCTATCCATAAACAGAGGATTGCCTGACAGTCTGTACTCTTTAATGCGGTTATCAGTGCTGCCTTAGCCGATGATGTAACACTGCTTTTCCTTTTACTGTTTTCAGAAAGATAATTAAAATTTTCCGTGGTAACAGCTTCATCCATAAAGTACCATCTTTCCACCAGGCTGCAGAGCTCTCCGCTCCAGCCGGCTTTCTCATATAATTCAGGATTTTCCGCATATGAATCATGTCCGTAATCCATATATCCGGCTCTTGCCGCATTATATTGAATAAACTCTGTTCCATTTATCTTCTCAAGGGCTATTTTATTCAGCCCGGTTACACAGCCTGTCAATAAAATAAAAAACATACATACAGCACCGAACCTTAAAACCAGTTTCCTGTCCACCTTATAGCGGCCTGTAAAATTCCATAGAACACCTAATAATATATAACACAAAAGTGCATACGCAGATGCAGACCGGTGTATCAGCAAAAGCACATAGCCAATTACCACAATACAGCCTGTCCATTTTAACATTTTCCTGTTCTCTACGTTATCTGATGCGAACAACAACGTAACAAGCCCTGTTCCCAATACTGCCGGTACCGTGGTAAATGAAACATTTGCAATGGAATATACCATAAAGGATACATCCACCACTGCTATTATCAGAATTGCCCATTTCAGACTGATTTTTTTATCCTTACAGATTTTGATAATACAAAAATGCAGCATAAAAATGCCCGCTGCAAGGAGCAGCAAACTGTATACATACCACCATTGAATCTGCGGAAGGAGCTTATAGAGAAATGATATAAAAGCTCCTAAAATAATATTGATAAACTGATGTGTAATGTAAGGCTCTCCTGTCACATTTCCGGACAATACACTCTGGATACCGGTATCATCATTTGTCATATAACTTAACGGAGAAGACACTGCCGCTATCAAAAAACAAATCGCTGTTGTAAGAAGGGCGATTAGAAACCTGACATGCCTTTTATCGCATTTCTCCCATACAAACAGTCTGCTGCATATCTCCTCCAGCTTTGAGAGGCAGATTGAGATAAACAGGGTAATACCCACCAGCACAAAGAAAATGACCCATATATTTTTAAAAGAATAGGTAAATTCCTGGAACCAGTACTTTGTAAAAAACGAGTGAATTAACCACATATACAGAGAGTATTTCCCGATAAATGCCAGAGCTGTATTCAGATAAGGTATTTTCCTAATACATAACTGTGTCAGTTCAATGACCAGAACTGCCATGACTGCATCCAGCAGAAATTTACTTTGCACATTGGATTTAATCACCGCTGTAATGGGAATTGCAATTAGGATTACTGCCACAAGAACATATTCCAGTCCTTTTTTTGTCTTTATATAATCCTCTGTCCGCTGAAAGATATTATACTCGGCAAAAATAATTCTTGCCACAGCCACTATAAGATACCTTGGCAGACCATCCATTACCGTATCCAAACCAAAGGATTGCACCAGAAATAATGATAAAAGCACAGATGCATAGGGTCCGAGCTTCCGGACAGCCATATGCAGAACCGGTACCATAAAGATTAATAATATGGCAAGAGACAAATACCACCAGGATGCACTGAACCATGCCACCTAAAAGACGCCTGCCATTCCCGTTGCATTACACAAAATACCAATTATACGGCTGATTTGCGATTCTCCCCACGCCTCTACAGCGCCATATTCCAGATTAAATATGTATGAAAGGAACAACAGTATTAAAAAGACAGCGGCAAATTTCTTTAACAATTCACTGTATCTTCTAATACTGTTTTTGATATAGGAATCCCTGTTATATAAATGCTCCTTTTCCTGAATGGCAATCCCATAAGCGGTAACAAATACAAACAGACATACACACACATGGCAGGCAACAGCAATAAGCTCCATAATGGAAGCAGAGCCAATAAGTCCGGTAAGGCCAAACTGCTCGTATCTGCTGGTTGTAGAATATAAATGTTGAAAATACATCAATAAGATTGCTATTCCTTTAATAATCTGTGAATCCTTTACTTTCATCTTTCCTCCCACAATATGGTTTTTAACCATATCTCCTTTCCATCAGTTGTAAACAACGCACCTTTAGACGGAGCAGTTACTCTCCATATTTATCACACAAATATGCATAAGTAGTCTCCGGCACCAATTCTTTAATCTCTGCAAAATTCTTCTCTTCTAACAATTTTCTGACCCTGGAAGCGCTGATTGCCGTATCTCCCATCTCTTTTCTCGGTATAATCACCAGCTTAATTCCATAGGATGGAAGAATCCGTTTCATGCTCTCATTATAATTTCTGGTAACAATATCAAAGGGCTCTTCCCCGACAAACCGCGTGGTTATATGAAATGCTTTTGCAATATATTCTCCAAATATTGATACGTCTAATGAGGTATCCAGTCCCACCGCCTCCGGTGTATCCTTCAGGAAATAACCCGGGAACGTAACTGTACTGATTATCATTCTTCCGCTTGGAATCACATATACATTTTCGAGATGTGCCGTGCCCTGTCTCACAAGCCGGATTCTGTCTTCAAACTGGAAGTAGGATTTGTTTTCTTCCACAACAAAGATAATTAATACATCTACCTGCTTTGATGCATACTCGATTAAATATTGGTGCCCCAACGTAAATGGATTACAATTCATCACAATGGCGCCAATATTTCTTCCGGTGAGCTCCGGGAGCTGACCCTTTACACTTTCCACATACTCGTTTACCTGCTGCTCATAAACCCTTTTCTGATGAAAACCGCTGTCGAGACGGAAGGTCTCCCCAGATGCAGCCTCTCTCACAAAATAATCATGAAACATTTCAAACATTCCGTCTGCAACCTTCTCATATCCAAGCCTGTTGCAGTGGACAATGCCATTAAAATAAAATTTCCGGGGAACATTCACCTGCTTTAAAAATACACTGACATCCCTTTTTTCCCAGTCCATACCCAGGGGCATATAACCTGCATAGCTGACTAATACAATATCTCCTGGCTTAAATTGAATCTGGTAGAACCGTTTATACGTCCAGTCAATGTCACCGCCCCAGGTTCCATAATTGACAACTCTCCATTTCCTGTCCGGCAGCTTATCATTCAGCTTTTTCTGCAGATAGCTGGCAATGGTCTGGCTGTCCTCCACCGCATAACCAAAAAATACACAGCCTCCCAGCAGATAGATGGTGTTCTCATAGTCAGAAGGCTGGTTTTCTGTTCTTCTCTCGCCCTGTGAAACATTTAAATATTTGCCATACCGGTTCTCATGCTCCACGCTGCCAGTCTCCATTTTTAACCGATTCGGTATATCCATAATTTCACGGATATATGCTAAATCATATTGTTCACCATATATACCTTTGAGAAAGCTCTCGTATGCCTTTTCATTATTGACAATCTGGGAAACGGAATATTTTTCCCTGTCCTCAATATCCGCCGAGGTTATCTCACTTTTCGGATACACCGGATAATTTAACGCCCAGTTCCAGTTAACAGTAAACAGCTCCACCTCTTTTTCCCGTAATTGTGTCTTAAAATATCCACAAATCTGTTCCATAATATATGCGCGGAACAGAACAATCAGCCTTCTGATTTCAATGCGCTTTTTATCCTTGTACTGCTCAAAGCACTCTAAAATCCTTCCGCCATTTCCATTTTGGAGTATCATGCATTTCTCAAACCCGTCTCCTGTGATTTCCCCTTCTTCCAATACAACGTTTTTTCCTAGCTTCCCTGCGATATCCTCTGCAAGAGGCATCTGCTTGGAGCAGTAAACCTTCCATTCCTTTTCCTGATAAATACGGATAAACCGCAGGATAAACGATTCCCAGTCCTCCTTAGAAACCTTCTCCCTGATTTCCCGGGGAATGTCCGAAATAACCTCCAGCTCATATAAAAGTTGTCCGATTCCATAAGAATGTAAGCCGGATGCATTCACATGATTTTCGTCCTGGTCTGTGACAAGAAGCCTTCTTCCCCCTGTCTGCTGCTTTCCAAAGGCTCCCCATATCTTTTCTAACGCCAAAACATACGGATTATCCCCCTCAAAGGCTATCCCGTCATAATTCCAGAGTTCCAGATACAGCTGTATATCTTCCCCGGTAATTTTATTTAATTTTTCCTGTAATACATCCTCTTTTTTAAATGCCATTTATTCTACCTCGCCTGTCTTAGAATTATCAATATTAATACGTTCACGAATCACATATTGCGGAGTCTGGTTCTGACTCATATACATTCTACCCAAATATTCACCAATTAATCCTAAAACAAGCAGATTTATTCCTCCCATAATTAAAATGACACAGATAATAGAGCTCCAGCCCACTGCAATTTCCGGTCTCATTATCTTATGAATCGCCGTGACAATCGCTCCCAGCAGACCTACGGCAGCAGTTAAAAATCCAAGATAACTGGCAAGGCGCAGCGGTTTAATGGAAAATGCAGTAAACCCATTCATCCATACAGCCACCAGCTTTTTAAAGGAATAACCGGAAGTGCCGGATTGTCTGGCGCGATGCTTTACCGGAACATAACCAATCCTTCTTGTTGAACGGTGAACCAGCCCTGAAATGTACGGATACGGATAATGATATCTGCCCATCTCCTCAATGATATATCTCTTTATAACAGAAATATTGACGATTCTCTTATCCGTTGGCCGGTCAAACATGACTTTCGCCATTAAACTGTTTACCTTGGAACCCAGCTTCCGGTATAACCCAAACTGTACCTCGGTTGTTATACCATATACTACATCATAATCCCCTCTTTTCAGCTCCTCCATAAGCTCCATCACCGAATCTACCGGACTTTGTCCGTCGTCATCTATCGTAAAAATATAATCACCCTTCACATTGGCATAGCCCGCCATAACGGCTGAAGCCTGTCCGAAATTCTTAGAAAACGTAATTCCCTTAATCCTTGTATCACTGCACAGGCTCTGGATAACAGACCATACATCATCGGGAGAACCGTCATTTACCAAAATTATCTCATAGTCGTAGGTCTTCTGCTGCCCCATAATTGACTGAAGCTCTGCCACTACATCTCCAATCGTTTTTTCAGAACGGTAACACGGTATTACAAACGAAATCATTTCCATTACTAATTTCTCCTACTTCATCATTTTATCTTCTAATTCCTGAATCACATCTGACATCTCATGATAACCGCTTTTCCCCAGTATATACCGGGCTGCCATCAGCGCACCATTTGCAAACGCATCCCTTGAAAAGGATTCGTGTACGATTGTCAGTCTCTCATTCTCGTTGGCAGCCGTCACCTCATGCACTCCCACATAGCCGCCTACCCTTATGGCAGATATTGGCACATTATCCCTGTCTATCCGCTCTGCAATCAGTCTGGCAGTGGTGGTAACCTTCTTTTTTTCCTTCCTGTGCCGCTCTATAATTTCAAAATCAAAATCCGGCAGCAGCTTTGAAATTCTCTCTACAAATTCCATCAGCAGATTAATGCCGATAGTCAGATTCGGTGCATAAATGAGCCCCTTTTCCGATGTTTCTCCAATACGCTTTAATTCCAAAAGTTCTTCCTTTTCAAAATTTGTTGTGCACACCACCATGCTGATATAATTCTCTGCACATATCTTCGCCATCCTTAAGGTCTGTCTCTTATACACATCTCCGAGCCCACGAGACT